>NZ_JBEXLH010000046.1:0-70639 GCF_040609855.1 Nonomuraea sp. NPDC004580
GCGCGGGCGCCTACATCTGCGGCGAGGAGACGGCGCTGCTGGACTCGCTCGAAGGCTACAGAGGTCAACCCCGGCTCAAGCCCCCGTTCCCCGCTCGCGGGTGCCCGAGCCGATCCGGCGGGACAGCACGCTGAGCGCCGACAGGATCGCGACCGTGCCGACGACCACCAGCAGGCCGAGCGGCAGGCTGGCCAGGCCGAGCGCGACCGAGGCGACCACCACCGCGACCAGCGAGCTGACCAGCAGCGGCACCACCTCGATGATGTCGGCGGTCTGGTCGGCGTCCTCGGTGGCGATGGTCAGCACCTCGCCGGACTTGAGGTCGGTGTCCCTGGCGACCGGCTGGAGCGCGCAGGAGGCGACCCTGACCCGCCACCGGTGCGCCTCGGTCGTGTTGGCCTTCTGCAGGATGCGCATGCCGAACCGCCACGACAGCGACACCGTCGTGATGATCACCGCCAGCGCGGCGATCGACAGCGCCAGCGAGTCGAGGCCGCGCTCCCGCAGCGTGTGCTCGACGATCAGGCCGAGCGCGATGGGGAAGGCGGTCTCGGCCGCCTGGTACATCCCCATGAGCAGGGTGCCCGCGGCCATCGCGCCGGCGTTGCGGCGCAGCGCGGCGCGCAGCACGTCGGAGCCCGTACGGACCGGGCGCGCGTCGTTCACGTCAGGACTGCTCATCGATGTGTCGGGCCAGCGCTTCCGGGGTTCGCAGGGTGAACAGGTCGCGTACGGTGACGATCGGGCCGAACTCGCGGCGCAGCAGCCCGGCCAGCCGCAGCGCCAGCATCGAGTGCCCGCCCATGGCGAGGAAGTCGCTCACCGCGCTCACCTCGTCGTCGTCCAGGTCGAGTGTCTCGGCGAACAGCTCGCACACCACCGCCTCCGTCTCGGTCGCCGGCCCGCGCTCGCCCGACGACGTCAGCGCGCCCAGCGGCTTGGCCTCCGGCAGCGCCTTGGTGTCGGCCTTGCCGTTCACGGTCAGCGGGATCGCGGCGACCTGAGCGTAGTGCGTGGGCCGCAGGTAGTCGGGCAGCGCGGCGCACACCTCGGCCGCGACGGCCGCGAGGTCGGCGCCGTCGAGCACGAGGTAGGCGGCCAGCCGGTACGCCCCGTCCACCCCCGGGCCGGGCTGCGCCACCGCGGCGGCGAACCGTACGGCGGGATGCGCCGCGAACGCCGCCTCCACCTCGCCCAGCTCCACCCGGTGACCGCGGATCTTGACCTGCTGGTCGGTACGTCCCAGGTAGGCGAGGTTCCCGTCCGGCCGCCGCAGCACCAGGTCACCCGTGCGGTACATGCGCTCGCCCGGCTCGCCGAACGGGCAGGCGACGAACCGGTGCGCGGTCTGCCCGCTCTGCCTGAGGTAGCCGCGGGCGATGCCGACGCCGGAGACGTACAGCTCGCCGGGCACCCCGTCGGGGACCGGGCGCAGCCATGGATCCAGCACGTACACGTCGGTGTTGTCGATCGGCACGCCCACCACCGGGTCGGCGCACTCGAACGTGCCGACGCCGAGCGTGTTGATCGTGTACTCCGTGGGCCCGTACAGGTTGTAGCCGCACGTGCCCTCCGTCTCCGCGAGCCGCCGCCACAGGCCGGGCGTCACCGCCTCGCCGCCCAGCAGCACCAGCGGCGGCCGCCGCGCCGGGTCGTCGAGCAGCCCTTCCGCCAGCAGCTGCTGGGCGTAGGTGGGGGTGACGTTGACGACGTCGATGCCGTGCTCCAGGCAGTACGTGACCAGCCGCGGCGCGTCCCTGCGCAGCTCCTCGTCACAGATGTGCACCTCGTGGCCGTCGGCCAGCCACAGCAGCTCCTCCCACGACATGTCGAACGCGAACGAGACGGTGTGCGCGATCCTGAACACCCGGTGCCCGTGCTCGGCCAGCACCGGCTCGAAGATGCGGCGCTGGTGGTTGATGAGCATGTTCGTCAGCCCGGCGTACTCCGTCACCACGCCCTTCGGCCGGCCCGTCGAGCCCGAGGTGTAGATGACGTACGCGGGATGCCGCAGCCGGTCGGGGTCGTCCGGGGCGAACGTCACGAACGGCTCCGCCTCCGGCAGCGGCCGGTCCAGCTCGATCAGCTCGCCGCTCAGCCTGGGCGCGACGGAGCCGACGGTGAGGATGACGTCCGGGCGGGCGTCCGCCACGATCGCGGCGATCCGCTCGTCCGGGTGGTCCAGCTCCAGCGGCACGTACGCGGCCCCCACCCGCAGCACCGCGAACAGCGCCACGATCGAGTCGAGCGAGCGCGGGATGGCCAGCCCGACCGTCCGCTCAGGGCCGATGCCGCGCTGGGCGAGCACTCCTGCCACCGCCCTGCTGCGCTCCCTGAGCTGCTCGAACGTCATGCTCGCGCCGCCCGCGACGAGCGCCGTCCTGTGCGGTGAGCGTTCGGCCGCCCGGTCGAACCTGTCCACCACCGTGTCGGTGCCGACGTCGCCGCGCGGCCCTGGCACCGGCACCGCGCCCAGCCCCGGCAGCGCGCCGACCGGGCCGCTCGCCCGGGTCAGGTCGTCCAGCAGGCGCAGGTAGTCGTCCAGGAGGCGTTCGGCGCGGCCGGTGTCGCCGTCGCGGTACTCCAGCTTCACCGTCAGTTGCTTACCCGGCGTGACGACCCAGGTGAACGGGTAGTGCGTCGAGTCGTCGGCCATGACCTCGACGATGCCGTGGCGGGCGTTGATCTCGCCGAGCGCGTCCAGGTCGAGGAAGTTCTGCAGGACGAAGAGGGTGTCGAACAGGGTGTCGTGGCCGGTGTCGCGCTGGATGTCGCCCAGCCCCAGGTGCTCGTGCTCCATCGCGGCTACCCTGGCCGCCTGCACGCCGGACAGATAGTCGCGTACGGTGTCGGCCGGGCGGGGACGCGTCCACATCGGGACGGTGTTGAGCAGCACGCCCACCATGTCGTCCAGCGCCCGGCCGCCCGGCCCTTCGCCGTCGCGGCCCGAGACCGTGACGCCGAAGACCGCGTCGGAGCGGCCGGTGCGGGAGCCGAGCAGCAGGCCGAACGCGCCCGTCAGCACCGTGTTCAAGGTGACGCCGTGCTGCTTCGCCGCCTCGCGCAGCCGCTCCGACTGCTCGGCCGGCAGCGTACGGACGAGCGCGCGCGGCAGCTCGTCCCGAAGCGCGGGCGCGGGACCCGCCAGCAGCGTCGGGCCGGACAGCCCGGCGAGCTGGCCGGCCCAGAAACGCCGGGCCGGGGCGAGATCCCTGGCGTCGAGCGCGCGGGCGTGCTCCTCGAAGCTCGGCGTCGCCGGCTCCGGGTCGAGCGGCTCCCCGGCGAGCGCGGCTTCGTAAGCGGTGAACAGGTCGCGCAGCACGATCTCGCGCGACCAGCCGTCCCACAGCAGCAGGTGGTAGCTCAGCAGCAGCACGTCCCCGCCGCCCGGCAGGCGGAGCACGGTCATCCTGATCAGCGGCGGCGCCTCCAGGTCGAAGCCGGTCGCCCGATCCCGCGTGCGCAGAGCCTCGACCTCGGCGTCCGACGCCACGTCCAGCGTGCGGACGGCGGCCCGGCGGCCCGCCGCGAGCACCTGGACGGGGTCGCCGTCAGCGCCGGTCGTGAACCCCGCGCCCACGCCGGGGTGCCGGGCGATCACGTACGCCATCGCGTCGGCCAGCGCCTCGGGGTCGAGACGGCGGTCGAAGGTGAAGCAGCTCTGCGCCACGTAGTCACCGGCCGGGCCCGCCAGCTGCGCCTGGTAGAACAGGCCCTTCTGCAGCGGCGTCACCGGTGCCGTCCGCTCCGCCGTCCCGGCCTTGCGCGCGACCTCCGCCACGGCCTCCCGCCAGCGCTCGGGCAGCTCGTCCGGGATGTCGCCGGCCAGCGCGAACGTGGCCCGCAACCTCCCGGTCGCCGCGTCCAGCCAGGCGTCGACCTCGACCGCGTACGGGCCGCCTGCGTCCGCGCCCGTGATCGTCACCGCCTGCGACTCGCTGCCCTGGCCGAGATAGTTGAACAGCACCTGCGGGCTCGTGGTCAGCAGCGGGGCGGTCTGCGGGTTGAGGTGGCGGAGCTGTCCGTACGCGAGGTGCGCCCGCTCGTCCGGCTGCCGCTCGGCCACCTCACGTGCCGCCTGTATCGGGTCGGTGCGCGGGCTGAGCCGGACGGGCGCGATGGAGGTGAACCAGCCGACCGTCCGCGTGTAGTCGTGGTGCGGCAGCACGGGGACCCGTCCATGCCGCTCCAGATCGATGGCCAGGTCGCCCGGCACCTCCTGAACCCGGGTCAAGGCGGCCCGCAACGCCCCGCACAGCAGCTCGGTCACGCCGACGCCGAGCGCAGCGGGCGCCTCCCGCGTCACCACCGCACTGACCTCGGGAGCCACCTCCACCATCACCTCCCGCCGTCGTGCCGGCGGGACAGGCAGCAGCGGAGGCGCGGCCAGCGTGGTGAGCCATCGGTCGAGCGTGCCGGTGTGATGGGTCGCCGTCGCGGCCAGGGCATCGGCATAGTCCGCGAAGGGCGTGGTCTCCGGCGCGAGCGCGGCGCCCCGCATCGCGGCGGCCAGGTCGTCGAGCAGCACCAGCCAGGAGACCGCGTCCACGGCGAGGTGATGCGCGGTGACGACCAGCGTCCTGCTCGCCTCCAGCCACGCGAACGCGATCATCTTCCCGGCCTCGGGGTCGAGCCGGTCGGCCGCCTCGTTCGCCGCCGTGTCGGCCCCGTCGGCCCCGTCGGCCCGGACGACCGTGACCGGCCCGGACGGCTCGGTCCGCAGCGTCCACACGCCGTGCTCGGTGCTCAGGCGGATCCGCAGGGCCGGGTGGGCGGCGACGACCGCGTTCGCGGCCCGCTCGGCGTCCGCGAACCCGGTGCCCTCGGGCGCCACCAGCGTCCTGGCCTGGGCGAACCTGGCGAGCGAGCCGCCCAGCCCACGCTGCCGCAACATGATCGGGGTCGGCGCGAGCGGGCCGTCCGCGCGCGCGATCGGCGCGGGTTCCGCGGACGTCCCCACGTGCTCGGCGAGCGCGCGCGGCGTCTTGTACAGGAACACCTCGCGCGGCGTGATCGGCAGCCCGAGCGCCCTGGCCCGGTTGACCAGCGCGATGGCCACGATGCTGTCGCCCCCGGCACGGAAGAAGTCGGTGTCCGCGTCCACCTCGGCACCGGGCAGCGTCTCGGCGAACACCTGTACCAGCGCCTGCTCACCACCTCGCGCGGTCGGGGACGGCGCGGTGGCAGAGGGGTGTGGGGCGCGGGTGGTCAGCAGGGCGCGGTCGAGCTTGCCGTTGACGGTCAGCGGCAGCGCGTCGATCGGCGCCACCTGACCAGGCACCATGTACGCCGGGAGCCGCGCCCCCAGCAGCTCGGCCCAGCCGTCCGGCACCCGGCCCACCACGTGCGCCACCAGGTGGTCGCCCGACGGAGCCACGGTGACGGCCGCGTCCACCACCCCGTCCAGGTCCCGGATCGCCGACTCCACCTCCCCGAGCTCGATCCTGAACCCCTTGAGCTGCACCTGGTCGTCGGCCCGCCCGACGAACTCCAGCTCGCCGTCCAGCGTCCGCCGCGCCAGGTCGCCCGTGTGGTACATCCGCGACCCGTCACCGGCGAACGGATCCGCCACGAACCGGGAGGCCGTCAGCCCCGGCCGTCCCAGGTAGCCGAGCGACACCTGCGCACCCGCCACGTAGATGGCGCCGACCCGGCCGGGCGGCACCGGCCGCAGCCGGTCGTCCAGCAGGTACGTGACCAGCCCCGGGATCGCCCGCCCGATGGGGGAGGCGGAGCCCTCCGCGAAGTCCTCGCCGGTCAGCACCCGGTGGGTGACGTGCACGGTGGTCTCGGTGATGCCGTACATGTTGACCAGCTCGGGCGAACGCGTGCCGTACCGCTCGGCCCAGCCGCGCAACCGCCCGAGGTCCAGCGCCTCGCCGCCGAAGACGACCACCCGCAGCGACTCCACCGGCTCCGCCGCGTGCCGGTCGGCCTCGGCGAACTGGTAGAACGCCGACGGCGTCTGGTTCAGCACGGTCACCCCGCGCTCGCGCACCACGCGGTGGAAGTCGGTGGGGGAGCGGGTCAGCGCGTACTCGGGGACGAGCAGCTCGCCGCCGTGCGCCAGCGCGCCCCACAGCTCCCACACCGCGAAGTCGAAGGACGCGGAGTGGAACTGCACCCACACGTCGTCCGGCCCGAACCGCAGGTCCGGCCACGTCCCGGCGAGCAGCGACAGGACCGCGGAGTGCGGCACCACCACGCCCTTGGGCCGGCCGGTGGAGCCTGAGGTGTAGATCACGTACGCGGGGTCGTGCGGCCCGACGGCCGGCCTGGTGCCGTCCAGCGGCAGGTCGTCGTCCTGCACGAGCACCCGCGCCCGCCCGCCGGTCAGCCGCTCCATGCGGTCCCGCTGCTCCCGGTCCACCAGCACCACCTTGGGCGCGGCGTCGGCCAGCAGGTACGCCAGCCGCTCGTCCGGGTAAGCCGGGTCGAGCGGCACGTACGCGCCGCCCGCCGAGACGACCGCGATGAGCGCGACCACCTGCTCCAGCGAGCGCGGCACCGCCACCGCGACCCGCTCACCCGGCCCCACCCCGGCCGCCCGCAACGCCGACGCCACCCGCTCCTTGGCCTCCCGCAGCTCCCGGTACGTCATCGACCGCGCGCCCCCGTCGATCCCGCACTGGGTGACGGCGACCGCATCGGGATACCGCGCCGCGGCGGCATCGAACAACCCGCCCAGCGTGGTTTCGCGCGCTCGCGGCCACCCGCTGCCGAGCGGGTTCGCCGCCGGGGAGATCCGGCCCACCGGGGTGTCCGGGCGGGTGAGGAGCGCGGTGAGCGTGCGGGTGAAGGTGGCGAGGATGGTCCTGGCGCCGCCTTCCCGCAGCAGCGCGCCGTCGTGGATGAGCGTGAAGCGCGGCCCGCCGCCGGGCTCCCGCTCCACCACCAGGGTCAGCGGGTAGTGCGGCGCGCCCTCGTTCAGAACCTCGGTGACGACCACCTCGTCCCCGGGCCGCCGCAGGCCGGCCACGTCGGTGGCGACGTCGAACACCACCAGCGTGTCGAACAGCGGCCCGGCGCCCGCCAGCCGCCCGATCGCGGACAGTGAGACGTGCTGGTGGTCCCGTACGGCGCTCTGGTGCTCGTGCACGGAGGCGAGCAGCTCGCCCGCCGTGGTGGTGCCGTCCCACCGGGCGCGTACGGGGATCGTGTTGATGAGCAGCCCCACCATGTCCTGGATGCCAGGGAAGTCCGCCTCGCGTCCCGACACCGTGGAGCCGAACACCACGTCCGTGCTGTGCAGGATGCCGCCCAGGGTGGCCGCCCACGCGCTGTGCACGGCCACGCTCAGCGGCACCCCCGCGGCCCTGGCGGCGTCATCGACGTCGACCTCGGGAGCCTCGCTGACGTCCGCGAAGTGTTCCGACGCGGTGTGCCCCTCGGCGACCAGCGAAGGACCGGGCAGCCCGGCGAGCTGCTCCCGCCACACCCGCTCGCTCTCGGCGTCGTCCCGCCCGGCCAGCTCCCGTACGTACACGGCGAAGCCGTCCTGCGCGTACCCGCTGCCGGGCGCGTGGTACTCGGCCAGCAGCGCCCGCAGCATCACCGGCACCGACCAGCCGTCGGCCACGATGTGGTGCACGGTCTGCACCAGAACGTACCGATCGGGGCCCCGGCGGAGGAGCGTGTACCGCATGAGCGGGCTCACGGCCAGGTCGAACCCGGCGCGGCGGTCCCGCTCGGCGAGGTCGCGCAGCTCCTCGTCCGTGATGCCGGGCCGGTCGAGCGTGGTGAACGGCGCGCGCACGCCGTCCTCCAGCACCGACACCACGCGGCCGTCGGCGAGCGCCACGAACCGCGCCGCCAGGTTGGGATAGAGCGCGAGCAGCCGGGTGGCCGCCGTGGCGAGCCGGTCGGTGTCCACGGGGCCGTCCAGGGTGAGCACCTGCTGCTCGACGTAGCTGCCCGCCGAGTCGTCGTCGAAGACGGAGTGGAAGTACAGGCCCTCCTGGAGCGGGGTCAGCGGGAGGACGTCGCGCAGGTTCGGGCCGTCCAGGGCGTCCACGTCGGCCTGGGTGAGGGCGAGCGGCAGGAAGTCGCTGGGGGAGTGGCCGCCGCCGTCGAGCGCGGCGAGGCCCTCCAGCGCCTGGCGGAAGTAGCCGGCGAGCGCCTCGACGTCCTCGCCGGTGAACACGCCGTCGGGCCAGGAGATGGTGGTGACCAGCTCGTACGCGCCCGTCGGCCCGGGCTCGGCGATGGCGTTGAACTCCAGGGCGCGCGGCAGCCGCATCCCCGGGTCGCGCCGCTCGCCCAGCTGCCCGGTCGCGACCGCGAGCCGCCAGTCCGACCGCGTGCCCGCCTCGTACCTGCCGAGGTAGTTGAAGAGCACCTGCGGCGCGGGCGCGTCGAACGCGACGCCGTGCACATGGCGCAGCACCCCGTAGGCGATGCCGTTGCCCGGCACCCCGGCCAGGTCCTCCTTCACCTTCTTCAACGCCGCCGCCAGGTACGCGGGGTCGGTGAGGTCGCCGCTCGCGCCGGGGTCCACGGTCACCGGGAACAACGTGGTGAACCACCCGACCGTCCGCGACAGCTCCGGCTCGAATCCGGCCGCCCCGGCGAGGAACCGGGCCTCGCGCCCGTGACCCTCCAGCTCGACGTGCGCGAATGTCTGCCCCTGCCCCAGCTCCCGCCGCCGCCGGGCGAGTGCGACGGCCAGCGCGGTCAGCAGCACGTCGTTGACCTTCGCGTGGAACCGCGCAGGCACCTCACCCAGCACCGCAGCGGTCACCTCAGGGCTCGCGGTGACGACGTGCGCCCGCTCCCGCGCCACGGTGTCCGACGCCTCCAGCTCCCGCCTGCCCAGAGGCAGATCCACGCCGGGCAGCGGCCGGGCGAAGTACGCCCGGTCGCCGTCGAACGCCGCCGACTCCAGCACCTGCGTCCACCGCCGGAACGAGGTCCCGACCGGCGGTAGCACGATCGGCTCACCTGAGGAGAGCTGCCGCCACGCGGTGGCGAGATCCTCCATGAGTATCCGCCACGACACCCCATCGATCACCACGTGGTGAGCAGCGAGAACCAGCTGCCGCTCCGCCCGCCGCCAAACGGCGCGCACCATGACGCCCCGATCGGGATCGAGCGAGCCCACGGCCCGCTCCACACACTCCTCAAGCCCGCGGTCGCTCTCCTCCCACGCCTTCTGGACAGGCATGGAGCCGGGGACGTCGAAGCCCCAGGCGGGGCCGCGGGTCAGGTGGGCGCGCAACATGGGGTGGTGGTCGAGGAGGGTGGTGAGCAGGGCGTCGAGGGCACCGGGGGTCAGGTCCTCCGGGGTGTTGAGGACCACCGACTGGGCGAAGCCGTCGATGGCGTCGGTCGTCTCGCCGAGCCAGCGCACGATGGGGGAGCCGGTGATCGGGCCCGTGGCGACGTCGGCGGAGTCCACGGCGGCCGACCCCTCGCGGGTGGCGACCGCGGCCAGGGCGCCCAGAGTGGGGCTGGCGAAGACCTGGGCGGCGGTGACGTGGAGGCCGCGTTCGCGCAGGGCGCTGATCAGCGAGATCGCCAGGATGCTGTCGCCGCCGAGGCGGAAGAAGTTGCGGTCCACGCCGACCTCGTCCAGGCCCAGCAGCCCGGCCACGGCCGCGCACACCGCGCGCTCCTCGTCGGTGGCGGGCGCCACGACGCGGGAGGCGCGCAGCTCGGGCTCGGGCAGGGCGCGGCGGTCGAGCTTGCCGTTGGGGGTGAGCGGGAACGCGGTCATGACGACGACGTGCGCCGGCACCATGTACTCGACCAGGTGCTCGGCGGCCCACGCCGTGACGTCGTCGGGCCGCAGGTCCTCGTGCCCGGCCGCCGGGATGACGTACCCGACGAGGTACGTGCCGCCGGAGGCGTGCTTCCTGGCGATGACGCACGTGTGCCGCACCCTTGGATGCTCGGCCAGCGCGGCCTCGACGTCCTCCAGCTCCAGCCGCATCCCGCGGATCTTGACCTGGTTGTCGGCCCGGCCGAGGAAGTCGAGCGACCCGTCGGGGGCGAACCTGGCGAGGTCGCCGGTCCGGTAGAGGCGGGAGCCGTCGGAGGCGAACGGGTTGGCCACGAACCGGGAGGCGGTCAGTCCTGGCGCGTTGACGTAGCCGCGCCCGAGCAGGAAACCGCCGACGTACAGCTCGCCGCCCACCCCGGCGGGGACCGGCCGCAGCTCGTCGTCCAGCACGTACAGGCAGGTGTTGGGGTTGGCCTTGCCGATCGAGGTGGACAGGCGCTCGGCCGCGCCCCGGTAGATGACGTGGGAGACGCCGATCGTCGCCTCGGCGGGGCCGTAGCCGTGGTAGAGGGGGATGCCGAGGCGGGTGCGGAAGCGTTCGTACAGCTCGGGGGTGAGCACCTCGCCGCCGCACCACACGTGCCGCAGGCTGTCGAGGCGGCCGGAGTCGCCGGCCATCTCCAGCAGCACGTCCAGCATCGACGACACCAGATACGTGAACGTCACGCGCTGCTCGGCGATCACGCTGAGCAGGTGGTGGGGGTCGCGCTCGCCGCCGGGCCGCAGCACGACCAGCCGCCCGCCGCACACCAGCGGCAGGAAGATCTCGTTGATGGAGATGTCGAACGACAGCGGCGCCTTGAACAGCGAGGCGTCGTCGGGCCCGAAGCCGAGGATCTCGCGCGACTGCCACAGCAGCCGCTCGCTGATCGCCTCGTGCCGGATCATCGCGCCCTTGGGCCGGCCGGTCGAGCCGGAGGTGAAGATCACGTACGCCAGCGCGGGACCGGGCGGCTCGATCCCCGTCGGGGTGGTGGGGTAGCAGCCGTAGCCCCAGGCGTCGAGGTCCACGGCGACGGCGTCCGGCTCGGCGGGGTCGTGCTCGCCGGTGCGGTTGAGCTGCGCGACGAGCCCGGCGTCGGCGATGACGAGCGCCCGCCGCTCGGCGGGCCAGCGCGGGTCGAGCGGCACGAAAGCGCCGCCCGCCATGAGGACCGCCAGCAGGCCGATCACCATCTCGGCCGAGCGGTCCAGGGAGACGCCGACGGTCTGCTCGGCGGCGAGCCCGCGTTCGAGGAGGTGGTGGGCGAGCTGGCGGGCCAGCTCGGCGGCCTCGCGGTAGGTGAGCGTGCGGCGCTCGTCCACGATGGCGACGGCGTCGGGACGGATGCGTACCTGCTCGTGGAACAGCTCCACGAGGGTCGGCCTGTCCCGGTCCGCGTGGGTGTCGTTCCATCGGGCGAGTTGCGCGAGCCGGGCTTCGACGCTCGACGGGGCGATGGTGCCGATGGGCCGGTCGGGGAAGTCGGCCAGGTCGTCCAGCGCGAGCCGCGCGTCCGCCGGGTCGACGTGCTCGGGGACGGACAAGCCGGCGCCGTCCACCCGCCAGCCGCCGGGGGCGCGCCCGCCGCCCGCCGCCCACGCCACCACGTCGGCGAAGAGCGTGGCCGGCGACAGGTCGAGCCCGTCGGGGCTCAGCCCGTCCGCCCAGAAGGCCAACCCGATCGCGCACGCTTCGAGCAGGACCCCGTCGGGATGGTCCCCGGCACGGCGGCGCAGGCCGTCCAGCCGTTCGGGAGAGAGGGATACCACACGAGTGCTTGGTTCCAGCATGAAGACCTCAGCCGCCCCTTCAGACACTAGTAAGGTAAGCCTAACCTAACAACGATCGGCTAACCAGCCTCGCGCCAGGCCCGCCAGAGCCGCGCGTACCGGCCGTCCGCGGCCACCAGCTCCTCATGGGTGCCTTCCTCGACCACCTGGCCCGCGTCCAGCACCGCGATGCGGTCGGCCGTCATCGCCTGCGTCAGCCGGTGCGCCACGAACAGCGCCGTACGCCCCTGGCACGCCGCCAGCACCGCCCGCTCCAGCTCGGCCGCCCCCTGGCTGCCCGCCTCCGCGGTCGACTCGTCCAGCACCACCACCGGCGCCCGCCCCAGCACCAGCCGGGCCAGCGCGAGCTGCGCGGCCTTGGTGCCGTCGAGCCGCTCGCCGCCCTCGCCGACCAGGGTGTCCAGCCCGTCGGGCAGCGCCGTCACCCACGGCCCGGCGCCCACCGTGCGCAGCGCGTCCATCAGCTCGGCGTCGCCCGCCCCGGGGGCGGCCAGCCGCAGGTCCTCGGCGAGCGTGCCGGAGAACACGTGCGTCTCCTGCGTCAGGATGCTGACCAGCGCCCGCGCGTCGGCCTCGTCCAGGCCGGAGATCGGGGTGTCGCCGACGCGCACCGAGCCTGCCTGCGGCGTGCCGATGCCGGCGATCAGCGCCGCCAGCGTCGTCTTGCCCGCGCCCGTGGCTCCGACCAGCGCCAGCGAGCCGCCGGCCGGGATCGTCAGGTTCACGTCCTTCAGGACGGGCCGCTCGGAGCCGGGATAGGCGAACGTCAGCCCCTCCACCGTCACCGGGTACGAGCCGGAACCGGCGGGTACGCCGCCCGCGAGCCGCTCCTGCGTGGCCTCGCCCAGCACCCCGACCAGGCGGGCCAGGCTAGCGCCCGACTTCTGCGCCTCGTCGAAGGTGAACATGATGGAGCCGAGCGGGTTGAACAGCCGGTGGAACAGCAGCGGCGCCACCGCCGCCTCGCCCAGGGTGACCGAGCCGGTCTCCAGCAGCACGTACCCGACGACGATGATGAGGACGAGCCCGATGAACTCGGCGCGGTTCTCCCTGCCGACGAAGCGGCCGAAGAAGCGGAACACCTCGATGCCGAGGTCGCGCACCCGCCACGACTCGCGGGCCACCCGCTCGCGGAAGAGAGGTTCGAGGCGGTAGGCCCGCACGGTCTCGATCCCGTTCAGGCCGCTGATGAAAGCCTGCGCCCGGTCGGCCTGGGCCTCGCGCTGGCGCCGGTAGATCGGCGCGGAGCGGGGCAGGTACCAGCGCAGCGCCAGCGCGTACGCGGGCAGCGCCCCCGCCCCCGCCAGCCCCAGCCGCCAGTCGAGCCCGAACATGCCGATCGTGGCGATGACGACGAGCACGGCCGCCGAGAACAGCATGGGGACGGCCGTGCGGATGCCCTTGGACACCACGGCCACGTCGTCGCCCACCCGCGACAGCACGTCACCGTGCCCGACCTGCTCGATCCTGGCGCTGGGCAGGCCGAGCACCGCGCGTACGGCGCCCTCGCGCAGCCGCGCCAGCAGGTCGGCGCCGAGCCGTCCGATCAGGTAGGTCGAGGCCGCCGCGGCCACCGTGCCGAGCAGGAGGGCGACCGCCAGCAGCACGCCGACCGTGACCAGCAGCTCCCGCGCCTCGCCGCTCCCGGCGCCGGCGACCACGCCGTCCACCACCCTGCCGAGCAGGAACACCGGCAGGACCTGCAGCGCCGCCCCCGCCACCGTGGTCACGACGGTGGCGGCGGTCAGCCACGGCGTGTCACGGCAGTGCGCCACGACCCACCGAGCGGCCTCGCGCGCGCTCGCCGTGCGCAGGATGGCGGGGGCGGATGCGGTGCCGGTGCTCACACCAGGACCGCCGCAGGCGGGGGAAGGGGCGCCGCCGTCACGACTGGACCGACTTGACGAGCTCGTCGATCGCGTACGGCAGCGACAGCAGCGTGCCCTGCGACATGGCCGCGCCGATCGCCGGGCCCTCGCTGTCCAGCAGCCACGACACGTTGCCCTCCTTGACCGCGGGCAGGTTGGTGAACAGCTTGAACTTCTTCAGCGCGTCCTGGTCGGCCTGGTCGGCGATGACGAAGATGTGGTCGACGTCCACCAGGTCGATGCGCTCGGGGGACAGCACGGTGTAGAAGCTGCCGCCGGCGATCTTGTCGATCTCCGGCTGCCCCTTGAAGCCGATGCCCGTCACCATCCGGCCGCGCACGTCGGTGGTGGTGAAGGGCGCGACCGAGTTCTTGTACCAGGACAGCGCGACCGCCGTCTTCTCGGCCCACTCGGGGTGCGCCTCACGCGCCGCCTTGAGCTTGGCGTCGATGCCGGCGACCATCGTGGCGCCCTCCTCGGCCTTGCCGAGCGCCTTGGCGATGTGCAGCGCGTTGTCCTGCCAGGGCGCGCTGAACGGCTCCTTCTCGGTCTTGGTGCGGCCGACGGTGGGCGCGATCTTCGACAGGCGGTCGTAGGCGGCCTGGTCGATCTCCGAGTAGACGGCGATGATCAGATCGGGCCGCAGCGCGGCGATCTTCTCGTAGTTGGGGCCCGAGTCGCCGTTGGTCATGATGACCTCGGGTTGCGTGGCGCCCCACTTGTCCTTCACCCAGGGCCACTGGGTGTTGATGTCGGGCGTCTTGCCGGGCGGGTTGGGGTATTGGTCCACCATGCCGACCGGCTTGATGCCGAACGCCAGGATGGCCTGGTCGTCGGTGTAGCCGACGGAGACCACCCGCTCGGGGGCCTTGGTGATCTCCGTGGTGCCGAAGGCGTGCTCCACGGTGACGGGGAACGCGCCGCCCGTGCCGGCGGCCTGAGTGGCGGCGCTGGTCGCGCCCGGCTGCTCCGTGGCTCCGGAACCGCACCCCGCGAGGAGGGCCGTGGCGGACAACACGGCGGACAACGCCACCGTTAACCGCCGCAGGGTCTTCGCAACTGTCGTTCGTGGGGAGAGCATCCGCAAGTCCCTTGCTGTCGTGCTTTGGCTGCACCACCGACGTGGGCAGGCAAACCGTAACACGAAGAGGTTAGGTGAGGCTAACCTAACGCTTCAGCGTCCTCCGGCTCTCCTGAGGTTGGCCCGCACCAGGACGTACACGAGGAACGGGCCGCCGATCGCGGCCGTCACCACGCCGACGGGCAGCACCACCGGCAGCGCCGTGCGCGCCAGCAGGTCCGCGCCGATCAGCAGCACCGCCCCCATCAGACCGGAAGCCACCAGCGGCGGCGTCGCGTACCGCGTCAGCCGCATCGCCACCTGCGGCGCCACCAGCGCCACGAACGCCACGGGGCCGGCCGCGCTCACCGCCACCCCGGCCAGCAGCACCGCGCAGAGCAGCAGCACGCCCCGCACGACCGAGAACCGCACGCCGAGCCCAGCCGCCACCTCGTCGCCGAAGTGCAGCGGTTTCAGATGGAAGGCCACGTACGCCACCACGGCCAGCAGCACGAGCAGGCACCACGCCGCCGGCAGCACCTCCTCCCAGGTGCGCGAGTCCAGCGAGCCGACCAGCCACGCCTGCGCCCGCGCCACGTCGCGGATGTCCGCCGTGGCCAGCAGCCACACCGTGATGGCCTCCGCCACGGCGCTCACCGAGATGCCGATGAGGATCAGCCGCATGCCGTCGATGCCGCGCCGCCAGGCCAGGAAGTACACCAGCAGGCCGGTGCAGAGGCCGCCGCCCAGCGCCGCCGCGGGCAGCCCCACCGTGCCGACGATCGCCGAGGCGGCGCCGCCCGTCACCGTCACCAGGAACACCGCGACCATGCTCGCGCCGCCGGTGATGCCCAGCACGTCGGGGCTGGCCAGCGGGTTGCGCGCGATCGACTGCGTGATCGCCCCCGACACGCCCAGCGCGACCCCGACCACCAGCCCGGCCAGCGCGCGCGGCATCCGCAGGTCCATCACCACGAACTCGTCCACCCGCTCGCCCTGCCCGAACAGCGTCGCCACCACCTGCGGCAGGGCGATGGGGAAGTCGCCGAGCGCGATCGACAGGCAGAACACCAGGAACGCAGCCGCCGCGAGCAGCAGCGTCGCGCACACCATCCACGGCCGCCACACGAACGACGCGCGGCCGACCCGCACGCCGCGCACCACCGTCGCGATCACGTCTTCCTGAACTTTCCGCGCCACACGAGCGCCGCGAAGAAGGGGGCGCCGGCCAGGGCGACGACGACGCCCGCCGGCAGCTCACCCGGCCGCGTCACGACGCGCCCCAGGATGTCGCAGGCCAGCAGGATCACCGCGCCGAGCAGTCCGGCGAACGGCACCAGCCACCGGTAGTCGGGCCCGGTCACGTAACGGGCGACGTGGGCCACCATGAGACCGAGGAACGCGATCGGCCCGCACGCCGCCGTCGCCGCCCCCGCCAGCACGGTGATGGCGACGACGCCGACGGTCCTGTTGCGGGCGATGTTCACGCCCATCGCGCGGGCCACGTCGTCACCCAGGTTGAGCAGGTTGATGGCGGGCAGCGTGGTCGCCGCCAGCACCAGCCCCGCCCCGATGAACACGACCACCGGCCAGATCACGTCGAACCCGACCCCGGCGACGCCGCCCGCGTTCCAGAACCGCAGCGCGTTCAGCGAGGTCTGGTCGGTCAGCGCGATCGCCGTGGTCATCGCCGCCAGGAACACCGCGATGCCCTGCCCGGCCAGCGCCAGCGTCAGCGGGTTGCCCGCGCCCCGGCCGATGCTGGCCAGCCCGAACACCACCACCCCTGCCGCCGCCGCGCCCAGGAAGGCGAACCACACGTACTGGTACGGGTTGGCCAGGCCGAACAGAATGATCACCGTGACCACGGCGAACGAGGCGCCCGCGTTCACTCCCAGCAGGCCCGTGTCGGCGATCGGGTTGCGGGTGTAGCCCTGGATCAGCGCGCCGCCGACGCCGAGCGCGATGCCGGCCGCGATGGCCAGCACGGTCCTCGGCACGCGGACGGTCTGCACGATGAGCGTGATCTCGGTGAGCCGCTGATCGCCGCCCGCCGCCGCGAACAGGCCGTGCCACACCTCGCCGGGGCTCAGCGCGCGCGCCCCGACGGCCAGTGACGCGCCCGCCACGACCACCAGCGCCACCGCGAGCGTGCCCGCGCCGACGGCCCGCCGCCGGCGGGCCCGTTTCACCACACTCGTGCTCATGGGTCCTTATCGTTCGACTTAGGTAAAGCTATCCTTAGCTGACGGTCAAAGGAAAGGGTACGGGAGCGCATGGGGGAGACGTTCGCAAGGTACGGGCTCACCGGCGAACCCGGCACCGAGGAGTTCTGGCGGGCCGCGCGCTCGCCCGCCGTCGCATCGGACGGCGAGGGCTGGACGACGCTCTTCCTGTGGCGCGGCGGGCCGGCGCGCGTCGTCTTCGAGAGCTGGTCGGAGCCGGTGCCGCTGGCCCGCTTCGGCGGGACCGACTGCTGGTACGCCGAGGTCGCCATGCCCGCCCGGCTGCGGGTGACGTACCAGGTGGAGACGGGCGACGGCGCGTACGCCGACCCCCTCAACCCGGTCGGGGCCGGTGGCGAGCGGTCGATCGCGGCCACGCCCGACGTGGCCGGGCAGCCGTACTGGCCCTGCGTCGGCCCCGACGACGTGCTGCCGCTCCCCGGCACCCGCCTGCGCTGGGCCAGTGCGGTGCTGGGCGGGCGGCGTACCGTGCGGGTGCATCCCGCGGGCGGCGGCGGGCCCGTCGTGCTGCTGCTCGACGGCGACGACTGGCTGCACCTGCACCCGGCCATGACCGCGTTCGACGCCGCCGTGGCCGCGGGCGCGCTGCCGCCCGTCACGCTCGTCTTCCTGCCCGCCCGCGACCGCTCCCACGAGTACGCCTGCCGCCCCGAGCTGTGGCGGGCCGTCCGCGACGAGCTGCTGCCCCTCGTCGCCGGCAGCGGCGTGCCCGCCGACCACGGCACGCTGGTGGTCGCGGGGCAGAGCCTCGGCGGGCTCACCGCCCTGTACGCCGCCATCGAGTTCCCCGGCCTGATGACCGGCGTGGCCTGCCAGTCGGGCTCGTTCTGGTGGGAGCTGGGGGCCGAGTCGCGCGCCGACCCGCTCGGCGGCCCGGCGGGCGGAGCCGTCGCCGCCCGCCTGGAGCGGGACCGCCCCGACCTGTCCGGCCTGCGGGTCGCGTTCGACCTGGGGGAGCACGAGCACCGCATGCTGCCCCACTGCGAACGCGTCGAGAGCCTGGTCGAGCGGGCGGGCGCCACCGTGCGCGTGTCGCGCTCACCGTCGGAACACGACCGGGCCGGCTGGCGGCACGCCCTGCTCAGAGACGTCGCCTGGGTGCTCGGGTCCTAGGCGTGCCTGGTCAGGTAGCCGCCCATGGCGCGGAACACCTCGGTGGCGGGCAGGTCGGCGCCGTCCTCCGTACGGACCCGCTCGATCACCAGCCCGTGACCACGCCCCTTGCGCGCCTCGGCGCCCGCCACGATGACCACCCCGTCGCCCTCGCGGATGAAGACCCGGCCCGGCGTGCCGCCGTAGATGCCCTGCGACACCGACGCCTTGGTGACGCGGACCCGCTCGCCCTTGTAGTAGGTGAAGGCGTTCGGGTACGGGTCGGACTGGGCGCGTACCAGCCGCTCGATGTCCTCGGCGGGCCAGGTCCAGTCGATGTTGCCGTCCTCGACCGAGCGCTTGTGGAAGAAGCTGGCCTTCGAGCGGTCCTGCGGGGTGAAGACGGCCGTGCCGGAGTCGATGAGGCCGAGCGCCTCGGTGACGATCGGCCCGATCAGATCCACCGTGCGGTGGAACAGATCGGTGGCGGTGTCCTGAGGCCCGACGGGAACGGCCCGCTGCACGACGATGTCGCCCGCGTCCAGCTCCTCGTTCATCATGTGCGCGGTCACCCCCACCTCCTTCTCGCCGTTGATCAGCGCCCAGATCAGCGGGGAGAAACCGGCGTACGCGGGCAGCAGCGAGTCGTGCACGTTGAGGGTGCCGTGGCGGGGGAGCGCGAAGATCTCCGGCGGGATCCACGTCCGCCAGTTGTTGGCGACGATCAGGTCGGGCTCGGCCTCCTTGAGCCGGGCCATCAGCTCGTCGTCGTCGGGCCTGTTGCGCAGCAGCACCGGCACGCCGTGGGCCTCGGCCAGCTCGGCCACCGAGTCGTTCCAGATCCTCTCGTAGGCGTGCTCGCTCCTGGGGTGCGTCACCACCAGCACGACCTCGTGCGTGGAGTCCAGAAGAGCCTGGAGCGTGCGATGCCCCCAGGTCTGGTAGCCGAACATCACGACCCGCATGGTGTCTCCTTGTCGAGAGGAACCGCTTCGGTTAGGGTGACCTTAATTAGGCAAGGCTAACCTAATTTGGGCCTCGTCTCCACCCCCGGTTCGGTCGTCTAGAAAGGCCTCCATGTCAGCGGAGCAGCACGTCCACGACCTCATTGGCATCGGCTTCGGGCCCTCCAACCTGGCCCTGGCCATCGCGCTCAAAGAGCGTCACGGTGACGGAGTCGACGCGGTCTTCCTGGAGAAACAGCCCGCCTTCGGCTGGCATCGCGGCATGCTTCTCGAAGACACGACCATGCAGGTCTCGTTCTTGAAGGACCTGGTCACCATGCGCAACCCGGCCAGCGAGTTCAGCTTCCTGTGCTACTTGCGGGAAAAAGGCCGGCTGCTCGACTTCATCAACCACAAGACGATGTTCCCGTCCCGGCTGGAATTCCACGACTACCTCGAATGGGCAGCAGCGCGTTTCACCGACCAGGTCGAGTACGCCGCCGAAGTCGTCGCCGTCACCCCCGTCGAAGCGGACGGCGCCATCGAGTTCCTCGACGTGGTGGCCCGGCAGGGCGACGGCACGCTCGTCACCCGCCGCGCCCGCAACCTCGTGCTCGCCGCCGGCCTCGAGCCCGTCCTGCCCGACGGCATCGTGAGCGACGAGCGCGTCTGGCACAGCGAGGAACTGCTCGCCAAGCTGCCCACGCTGCGCGACCCGCGCAGGTTCGTCGTGGTGGGGGCCGGGCAGAGCGCCGCCGAGGTGGCGGGCCACCTGCACGGAGCCTTCCCCGCCGCCGAGGTCTGCGCCGTCTTCGCCAAGTACGGCTACACCCCCGCCGACGACAGCTCGTTCGCCAACCGCATCTTCGACCCCGAGGCCGTCGACCACTTCTACACCGCCCCCGACGAGGTGAAGGAGCGCCTGCGCGCGTACCACGCCTCCACCAACTACTCCGTGGTGGACCTGGAGCTCATCGACGAGCTCTACCGCCGCCACTACCAGGAGAAAGTGCAGGGCAAGGAGCGGCTGCGCATCTTCAACGCCTCCCGCCTGGCCGGCGTCGAGAACGACTCCAGCGGCCTGCGCGTCACGGTCGAGTTCCTGCCCACGGGCGAGCGCACCCTGCTGGAGGCCGACGTCCTCGTCTACGCCACCGGCTACCGCCCCACCGACCCGCTCACCCTCCTCGGCGAGACCGGCGGGCTGTGCGAGCGTCTCCCCGGCGGCGGCGTCCGCCTCGGCCGCGACTACCGCATCGCCACCTCGCCGGAGCTGCGCTGCGGCATCTACGTCCAGGGCGCCAGCGAACACACCCACGGCCTCACCTCGACCCTGCTCTCGAACACCGCCGTCCGCGTAGGCGAGATCGCCGCCTCCCTGACCGGCCACCTCCGCACCCCCGCCTACTCCCGGGTGAGATCCCTGGTCTGACGAGTCCTGGTACGGCCTGCTCGAAAGGTCTGACCTGGTGGACGTGGTCCTGTGGTGGCAGGAGAGCTGCCGCCGGTCAGGCCGTGGCCCGCCGTGCTGAAAGTTCCACCCGGAATCCGGCTTGACCTGGGGCTGTGAAGAAGCCTTGCTCGGCGCTGTCTCCTTCCGCGAGGCGCCGATGCTCCGGCACCGTCGACATCAAGGCCGTGCTCACCTGGCTGCGCGACCGGAACTGGTTCGGCGACGTGACGCTCGGCGACGTGCAGTTCGGCTACGAGATCACCTCGTCGAGCGGCGGTCCCGGCTTCCGTACCAACAGCTTCTCGGTCTCGGCGAGCTGAGGGTCATGGGCCGCACCGGCCGGCGAGCGCGTCGCCGGCCGGGCCCTCGTGGATGTCCAGGACCTCCCGCAGGCCGGTGATCTCCAGCAGCCGGCCCAGCACGCCGTGGACGCCCGTCAGGCGGAGCGAACCGCCGCCGTCGCGCAAGGCGTTGTGCAGGCTCTCGCAGGCGCGCAGGCCATTGCTGTCCATGAACGTGAGCATGGTCAGGTCGAGCACCACGCGCTCGCCGGGCGCCGCCTGCTCGCGGACGTACTCCTCCAGGAGGGCGGCGTTCGTCATGTCCACCTCGCCCAGCACGGTGATCACCAGGCCGGCGTCGTGCCGCAGGGAGTCGAGGGTCAGGGGCGACGCGGCGGGTCCGAGGCCGTCGCCAGGCCGGTGGGCGATGTGAAGGTGCATGGCGTCCTCCCGGTCATGGTCGATCTGGCGTGCTTCTCTGGAGCTGAAGCATAATGCCCGAATTACAATGCCGGAAGCACCTTTCGTGTGATCTTCCTGGCCCGGCGCGCCTGACGTGCTCATATCTGGTACAACTTGAGTTTTCGTGAGCACGTCCACCAATCGGTCCGGCTCCTGGACCTTCCTGACCAACCACGCCCGCGTGCTGGTGGAGATCGCCCGCAACCCGCGCGCCCGCGTCCGCGACATCGCCGCGGGCATCGGCATCACCGAGCGCGCCGTCCAGGGCATCGTCTCCGACCTCCAGCAGGCCGACTACGTCACCATCGACCGTGTGGGGCGGCGCAACGAGTACAGCCTCAACCCCGAAGCCCGCTTCCGCTACCCGACCGAGGCCGACCTGCCCGTCCGCCTCCTCATCGACGTGTTCACCCAGCACGACCTGGCGAGCCCGGAGCCGGAGAAGGTCACCGAGTGACCCGAGGCTGAGGCGTCAAGGGGCCGCCTCGATGGCCGGCTGCGTCACGGGGGCGGGCAGGCGCAGGGCGGCCAGTACGGCTTCTTCGACGGTGTCGTGCACGTGCAGGACCGTGTGCGCGCGGGTGATCCGCATCATCGCCGCCAGCCGGGGATGCGGCGCCGCCAGGTGCAGGGTGCCGCCGTGCTGGCGGGCGAAGGCATGGGTGTTGAGCAGTACCCGCAGCCCGGCGCTGCCCAGGAAGTGGGCGTCGTTGAGGTCGATGACCAGGTGCTCATGGGGCGCTCGGCGGGTGGCGCGCAGATGACGGTCGAGCAGGACGGCCGTTACGGCGTCGACCTCGCCCGCCACGGAGATCACGCTCACCCCCGGAAGCCGCTGCGTGGCGAACGTCAGTTCCGGCACGGGCATCCTCCCCCACCACGAGAAGTTCCCAGCCCTACGGTAACGGCGCGGGGGACGGGCGTACAGAGCCGCGAGGACACGTCAAGGAGACGAAATTCGCGGGACAGCCGGAATGGCCGCCGAATAGGGGCGCGAATGGCCTGCGGGGGCAAAAAGGGGAGACTCGGAAACGTTCTTTTACCGTCGCCGTGATTTCCCATGGATTCGCCTGTGACGGTTGTGGGGAACGGATGCCACTCGGGGCTTGGTCACGGGTTCTCTTACGAACCACCAAGGTTTCTTGATCATCTTTGTCGGGGTGGCGAGCGGCGTCCCGGCACACGCGGACTTACTTTCTTTCTTGCTTCCTATCGGGACGCGATCGAAAGGAAAACACATGCTCCGTCGTACTGTGTCAGGCGCTTTCGCTCTGACGGTCGCCGGTCTCATCACGGCAGCGGCGTCTCCCGCGCTCGCCGAATCCCAGAGCCCGTCGGACTTCTACGACTCCGCCGCGGCCATCATCAACTCCGACGGCAGCCTCAACAACGGGACGAACGTCCTGCGGTCGTGGCGGGCGGGCACTGGCAGGTACTGCGTCCAGCTCGATCACTCGGTGTCCGCGCCCCACACGCTCATCCAGCTCACTCCGCGCGAACCGCGGAGGCTGCCGAACATCGCCTACCGTAACCCGTCCACGACGTGCTACCGGTACAACACCATCACCGTCAACGTGTACGACACCAACACGGGGCAGCTCGCCAACGGGGGATTCGACCTGCTGGCCATCTGACCGGAGCGCGCGCCGCCGCGGAGCCCCACAACGGGCCCACGGCGGCGCTCGCGCGTCCGGGGCGGCATCACGGCAGCGCCGCCCCAGCAGCGCCCGAGCAGCGCCCCAGCAGCGCCCCAGCAGCGCCCCAGCAGCGCCCCAGCAGCGCCCCAGCAGCGCCCGAGCAGTGTCAGGGCAGCGCCCGAGCAGTGTCAGGGCTGATTCCGTGACCTGCTCGCGATCCCCGCGCGCGACACTGTCCGTCGACGTCCGGCACCCCCGCGCCTCACCCGCCGTTCGCCTCGCCCTGCGAACGTGACGCCGTGCGGCGCATCGGCGCCGCAGTCGCGACGGCAGAGAAGGTGATCGCGTGTCCCTCCCCGGCCCGGCCCCCGCCCCGGGACGGACTCCCGCCTGGCGCTACGCCATCGGAATGTTCGGCACCTCCATCCCGATCAACATGATCAAGGGATCGATGATCCTGTTCTACGTCGACATCCTCGGGCTCGACGTACGCGCCTACGGCGTGGTCATGGTGATCTACGCGGTCATCGACGCCATCGACAACCCGGTGCTCGGCCACCTGTCCGACCGCACCCGCACCCGCTTCGGCCGCCGCCGCCCCTGGCTGCTGGTGGGCGCGCCGATGCTGGCGGCCTGCATGATCGCGTTCTTCTCGGCGCCGGAGTCGCTGGAGGGCATGAGCCTGCTGCTGTGGTTCGCGGTGTTCGCCATCCTGTGCGAGGCTTTCGACTCGATGCTCAACGCGAACTACGGCGCGCTGCTGCCCGAGCTCTACCCGCGCGAGCGCGACCGGGCCGTGGCCAACAGCCTGCGCCAGGGCTTCCAGCTCGTCGCGCTGGTGATCTCGCTGGCGGTCACGCCGGTGCTGACGACGCAGGTGTTCGGCACCGAGACCGCCACTCAGGGCTTCCGCACCACGGCGATCATCTACGGCGTCATCGCGGTCGCGGTGATCGCGTTCATGGCGCTCAGCGCCCGCGAGAACCCCCGCTACGCCACCCGCGAACGCCCGATGCTGCTGCGCAGCGTCTGGTCGATCCTGCGCAACCGGCTGTTCTGGACGGTCGGGCTCACCGGCGCCTGCTACGGCATCGCGATGGCGCTCGTGCTGTCGGGCATCCAGCTGTACGTGCGCTACTCGCTCGGCCTGCCCGTCGGCCACGCGCTCTACCTGCAAGGGATCGTCATCCTCGTCTCAGCGGGCGGCCTGGTCGCGTGGACGCGCGTCGTCGCCCGGCGCGGGGCGCTGTGGACCTGGCGGCTGGCCTTCGCGGTGCTCGCCGTCAGCTTCGCCGGTCTCTTCCTCGCCACCGACCTCGTCACCGCGATCGCCGCCGGCGTGCTGGTCGGCGCCGGCTGGTCGGGCATGCTGGCCACCAACGACCTCATCGTCGCGCGCGTCCTCGACGCCGACGCGGCACGCGACGGCGAGCACCGCGAAGGGCTCTTCCTGTCGGCGTTCGGCTTCTTCTCCCGGCTCAACGGCGTCGTCACCGGGCTCGCGCTCACCTCGCTCGGCGTGTTCTTCGGCTACAACTCCGGCGACGACCCGGGCGGCGACCCCGGGCTGGCGTTCCGCATCTACCTGTGCGTCTATCCGTTCGTGCTGACCGCCGTCGGCGCGGTCGCGGCCCGCTTCGTCTCCGTCCCGATCGAGACGCCGGCCGTGCAGCAGCCGGCCGGCACCGACGGCGCGCCGGCCGTGGAGCAGCCGCGATGAGCCGCCGCCTGGTCATCACCGCCGACGACCTCGGCCGCGAGCCCGGCACGACCGAGGTCATCGCCGGCCTGCTCGCCGAGGGCCTCGTCAGCGCCACCACCCTCATCTGCGTCTCACCCGAGGCCGAGCGGGCCGCGCGCCGGGTGCGCGGGCTGGGCGTGCTGCCGCGCCTGCACGTCACGCTGACCAGCGAACGCGGGGTGCCGCGCTGGCGGCCGCTCAACGGCGCCGCGAGCATCGCCGACGCCGACGGTACGCTCAGCGACGACCCCTTCGCCTTCGCCGCCCGCGGCCAGGCCGACGACGTGCTCCGCGAGGCCGACGCCCAGCTGCGCTGGATGCGCGCGCACGACCTCGCGCCCGTGGCGGCCGACTCCCACGCCGGCACCCTCTACGGCCTGCACGGCAGGTCGTTCCTCGCCGAGTCGCTGCACTGGTGCGCCCGCCACGGCCTGGCCTTCCGGTTGCCCCGCGACCCCGCGCCGTACATCGGCGGGCCCCTGCCGCCGCCGCTCGCCGCCGCCCACGAGAACGCGATCGCGCTGGCCGACGCGCTCGGCGTCGCGCTGCCTGAGACGATCGCCACCAACCGCGGCACGGCCGCCGACCTCGGCTCGTACGAACGGCTCCGCGACGACTACCTGCGCCGGCTCGCCGCCCTGCCGGAGGGCACCAGCGAGCTGTTCCTGCACCCCTCCCGAGAGGACGCCGTCACCGGCCCCGACGGCGTCGTGCGCACGTGGGAGGCGCGGCTGCTGCGCGACCCGGTCTGGCACGCGGCGCTCGACCGCGAGGACGTCGAGGTCGTCCCCGGCTGGTGGAGCTGAGCCGGGGTCAGGAGAACCAGTTCGCGCCCAGCTCCTGGATCGTCCTGCTGCCCTTGGGCACGAACAGCGCCTCGCTCAGCACCTGGTTGACGCTCTTGGGGTCGTTCAGCATGGCGAACAGGAAGAGCGAGCCGCCGTCGGCCGTACGGAAGCCGAAGACCGAGCCGCGGCCGCGGAAGGCGACGTACAGGCCCTTGTAGACCCTGGGGAACGCCTCGCGGCTGAAGCTGTCCTTGGCCAGCCGGTAGCCGGAGGCGCCCTCCTTCTTCTCGTTGTTCCAGAAGTTCTGGTACTCCAGCGTCACCGCGCGGGCCATGTCGTCATCGATGTCGGTGATGTAGCCGTCGGCGTCCAGCTTCGGCTTCGGCACGCGCTGCCCCCAGTGCACCGGCGTGGCGACGGCCAGCCTGAAGGGCTGCCCATCGGTGCGGAGGAAGGCCAGCAGGTGCGCGCGGACATGGCCCTTGACGTCCTTGTACGTCGCCTTCGCCATGAACCACTCGTTGTTCTCCGGCTGGTTCTCCGGCCGCGGCAGGTAGATCACCGGCGTGCCCTGGACGCTGATCGGCCGGTGCCCCGGCTCACTCTTGAGTTCTTCGAAGTTGCGTTCGAGCACGCCTTCATGCAGGGCGCCTTCCACGAACAGCGCGTCCAGCGTGCTGTTCTTCCGCCACCACTTCGCCTTCTTGAGCGTCTTGTTGTACGCGCTCAGCCACTCCCGCATCGCCTGTCTGGCCTGCGCGGCGGTCAGCGCCGAGCCGGTGGGGGAGGGGGTGGGGGTCGCGCTGGGGCTGGGGCTGGGCGGCGGGGCGGTCGGCGCGTGGGTGGCCTTCGCCACGGCGGACGGCCGGGCCAGCCCGGGGACCGGCGGCGGCAGCGTCCCGCAACCGGCCAGCCCGGCGACCACGGCCAGACCCAGCAGCGTCCGGCGTGCCGACATGCGCCCCCCAATCCGAAATTACGGACATGCCGGAGAGAACATATCGGACGGATCAGGTGGCGGTGAGCTTGGCGGGGTCGGCGGCGTAGACGGTCATCCAGTGCGGGTGCAGCCGGTAGTAGACGACCTCGTTGTCCCAGTCGAAGGCGTCGGCGCCGTAGAAGTCCTGGAAGTACGCCAGCAGGTCGGGCCAGTCCGCGGCGGGCTCGCCGTCCAGCGGGTTGAGGATCTCCACCGTGCCGTGCGTGAACACGCCCAGGTCCTCGCCCCGCATGTGCGCGACGCTGGCGGCCGGGCGGGCCGCGAGGTGGCGGGCCTTGGCGGCGGTGCGCGCCGTGCCGAAGTGCCACTTGCCGCGCAGGAAGTGCCCGTCCGCGCCGCTGATCCGCGGCTCGCCCTTGGCCGTCACGGTGGACAGGGCCACCGTGCACATGCCCTTCAGGACCTGGGTGAGCTGCTCCGCCGTGAGGGTCCGGTCGGTGACGATCGACTGGAGATGCGAGGTGGAGCGGGACAGCGAGGCGTCGAGCAGCTCCTGAAGCTGCTGAAGGTCTTCCGGTGTTTCGCGCATGAGAGTCCTTACCTATGTGGAGGCCGCGGTTCGCGGACCGATGCGACCATGTTCGCCCAAAAAGCCGACACCTTGTGTCTTATTTCCCGGCCTGATGATCCGCAGCCCTGATGCAATCGCGGCATCGAGCCGGAGGGGGAGGGCTTCGGGCCGATCTCCTGACCGGGGTCAGTGGACGCCGCGGATCGTGCCGCCGTCCACCCGGAGCGTGGTGCCCGTGACGTAGCCGGCGAGCGGGCCGCACAGATAGAGCACGGCGGCGGCGATCTCCTCGGGACGCCCCAGGCGGCCGGCGTCGTTGGGCACCAGGTCGGCGATGGCGTTGCGCTCGATCTCCGTCCACGTCTCGCCCCACCCCCGCGCGGGCGCGAGATCGGTGAGCAGGCGCTGGACGGAGTCGACCAGGACGGCGCCGGGCGCGACCGTGTTGGACGTGACCCCGGTGCCCGCGAGCTCCCGCGCCAGCGAGACCGCGAGGTTGTGGCGGGCGGCCAGAGTGGCGGTGTAGTGCGGCAGGTCGGCGCCCGGCTGCAGGGCCAGCCCGCCGCCGATCTGGACGACCCGCCCCCACCCGCGCTCGCGCATGCCGGGGAGCAGGCGCTGGATCATGCGGACGCCGGAGACGACGTTCACCTCGTACGTCCGCCGCCACTCCTCGGCCGTGGCCTCCCACCCCCGGTGCGGGTAGGAGCCGGCGTTGTTGACCAGGACGTCGATCGGCCCGCCCGCCAGCGCGGCGGCGGCCGTGGCATCGGCCCCCTCGTCGGTGGCGAGGTCGCCGACGGCCACGTCGGCGCTGCCTCCCGCGGCCCTGATGGTGACGGCGACCGCCTCGGCACGCGCCGCGTCGCGCCCGTGCACGACGACCCCGGCGCCCTCGGCGGCCAGGGCGGTGGCGATGGCCGCGCCGAGCCCCGAGCTGGAGCCGGTGACGAGGGCGCGCCTGCCTGCCAGGTGGAGTTCCATGGTGCTCCTCAGGTCGTGCCCTTCTGACCAGGGCACACACGATGTCTACAGTCGTATACTACGACCAGAGTATACGGTTGTAGACATGATGGCTCCCGAGGCGCCCGTGAAACGACGGCGCGACGCCGCCGCCACCCGGCAGGCGATCCTGGAGGCGGCGATCGCGGCCTTCACCGCGCACGGCTACGCCGGCGTGGGCGTCCGCGACATCGCCGCGAAGGCGGGCGTGACCGCGATGCTCATCAACCGCTACTTCGGGTCGAAGGAGCAGCTGTTCGCCGAGGCGGTGGACGCGGCCTTCGCACCGCGTACGGTGATCTCCGGCACCGGCGCGGAGCTGGCGGGGGAGACGGCGCGCACGCTGGTGGCGCGGACCGCGCCCGGCGCGGACGAGCTGGGGCCGTTCCTGCTCATGCTGAGGTCGGCGGCCGACCCCAGGGCTACGGAGATCATGCGGGCGGCGATCGCCCGGCACCCCGGCAGGCACCTCACCGAGGAGCTGGCGGGGGAGGGGGCGGCGGTCCGGGCCGAGCTGATGCTGGCCCTGCAGGCGGGGGTGTGGCTGATGCGCAGCGTCATCGGCACGGACGCGCTCAAGGACGCCGGCCCCGACGACCTCACCCGCCGGATCCGTGACCTCCTCCAGGTCCTGGCCTGAGGGCGTCGGCGGGCAGCGGGAGACCGCGCAGGCGGGGTTTGTGGATCTTGCCGGAGCCGGTCTTCGGCAGCTCGTCCACGACGTCGACATGGGCGGGGATCTTGTACGCGGCCAGGCGCGGGCGCAGGAAGTCCCGCAGCTCACCGGCCGTGACGTGCGCCCCGGGACGCGGCACCAGGAACGCGCGGCCGACCTCGCCCCACTTGGCGTCCGGCACGCCGAGCACGGCCACCTCGGCGACCGCCGGGTGCTCGAAGATCGCCGCCTCCACCTCGGCCGGGTAGACGTTCTCCCCGCCCGAGATGAACATGTCCTTCACCCGATCCACCACATAGAGGTGACCGTCCTCGTCCAGCACGGCGAGGTCGCCGGAGCGGAACCAGCCGCCGGAGAACGCGGCCCTGGTCGCCTCGGGGTCGCGCCAGTAGCCGGGGGTGACGTTCGGACCCTGGATGAGCACCTCGCCCGGCTCCCCGGCCGCCGCGTCGGCGCCGTCCGGCCGTACGACCCGGACGTCCGAGAAGAACACCGGCACACCCGCCGACCCCACCTTGCGCGCGCTCTGGTCGGCCTCCAGGAAGGTGGCGCCGGGAGCGGTCTCGGTGAGCCCGTAGCCCTGGCAGAACACCAGCCCGCGCTCCTGGTACGTGCGGATCAGCGCGGCCGGCACCGACGCCCCGCCCGCCATGAGGTGCCGCAGCGACGACAGGTCGGCCCCGGCCCACCGGGGCGAGCCGGCGAACGCGGCGAACATCGTGGTCACCCCGAACATCCAGGTGACGCCGTGCTTCTCGATGAGGTCGTAGCACGCGTCCACCTCCCACGACGGCATGATCACCGAGCGGCCGCCCTTGAGGAAGGTCGGCAGCAGCGTCTGGTTGAGGGCCGCGACGTGGAACAGCGGAGCGCTGATCAGCGTCGTCTCGTCGCTGGTGACGTCCACGCCGAGCAGCAGGTTGAAGCAGTTCCACACCAGGTTGCCGTGGGTGAGCGTGGCGCCCTTGGGGCGGCCCGTCGTGCCCGAGGTGTAGAGGATGAGCGCCGGGTCGTCGAGGTCCACGGGCGTGTCGATCGGGGTGGGGTCGCCCTGGGCGAGCCAGCTCTCGTACTGCCCATCGCCGAGCGCGACCCGGCGCCGCGGCCCCTCCGGCAGGGCGTGGACGACGTCGGCGCACTCGGGCGCGTAGATCAGCGTCTCCGCGCCCGAATGGTCCAGCATGTACGCCACTTCAGGCGCCGCCAGCCGGAAGTTCAGCGGTACGAAGATCGCGCCGAGCAGGTGCGCGGCGAACATCGTCTCGACGAAGGCCGGATGGTTGCGCCCGAGGTAGGCGACCCGGTCACCCGCCCCCACTCCTGAGGCGCGCAGCTGGGACGCCAGCCGCGTCGTCCTGTCGTGGACCTCGGCGTAGGTGACGGAACGGCCGTCGAAGACGAACGCGGTCCGCTCCGGCGTCATCATGGCCCGGCGGGCGGGCCAGCATCCCAGTCCGGTGTTGCGCATGCGGTGTTCGGCCTCCTGTCGGCGAGGGGGGATCGACCAGGATCGGCGGGTCAGGCGTAGTGGCGGTAGATGGCGCGGGCGACGCAGGCCGGCCGGTCCGAGCCCTCGATCTCGACCTTGAAGTCGAGGTGCATCTGCACGCCGTCGTTCGGGACCTCCTCGACGGAGGCGACGACCGCGCCCAGCCGCACCCGCGCGCCCACCTTGACCGGGCTGGGGAAGCGCACCTTGTCCAGGCCGTAGTTGATGCTCATCTTGACGCCCTGGATGTCGAGCAGCTCGGTGAACAGCGGGATGAGCAGCGCCAGCGTCAGGTAACCGTGCGCGATCGTCCCGCCGAACGGCCCGTCCGCGGCCCTGACCGGATCGACGTGGATCCACTGGTGGTCGTTCGTGGCGTCGGCGAAGGTGTTGACGCGGTCCTGGGAGATCTCCAGCCAGGCGCTGTGGCCGAGGTCCTTGCCGGCCAGGGCCTTGAGCTCCGTCAGTCCGTGGGCGGTGGTCGTCATCAGGCATTCTCCTTCAGGCCGAGCAGGCGGGCGGCGTTGTCCTTGAGGATCTTCGGGCGGACCTCGGGCTTGATCTCGAGCTTGTCGAAGTCGCTCAGCCAGCGGTCCGGGGTGATCACGGGGTAGTCGGAGCCGAAGAGCACCTTGTCCTTCAGCAGCGAGTTGGCGTACCTGACGAGCTGCGGCGGGAAGTACTTCGGCGACCAGCCGGACAGGTCGATGTAGACGTACGGCTTGTGCGTGGCGACCGCGAGCGCCTCGTCCTGCCAGGGGAACGACGGGTGGGCGAGGATGATCCGCAGCTCGGGGAAGTCCACGGCCACGTCGTCCACCAGCAGCGGGTTGCTGTACCTGAGCCGGATGCCGCCTCCGCCTGGCACGCCCGCGCCGATGCCGGTCTGCCCGGTGTGGAACAGGGCGGGCACGCCCAGCTCCTCGATGGCCTCGTACAGCGGGTAGGCCATGGGGTCGTTGGGGGAGAAGCCCTGGATGCTGGGGTGGAACTTGAAGCCGCGCACGCCGTGGTCGTTGACCAGCCGCCGCGCCTCGCGCACCCCCGCTCTGCCCTTCCAGGGATCGACGCTGGCGAACGGGATCAGCACGTCGGCGTGCTCGGCGCAGCCCTCGGCGACCTCCTCGTTCGCGATGCGCGGGTGCCCGGTGGCGTGCTCGGCGTCCACGGTGAACACCACCGCGGCCATCTTCCGCTCCCGGTAGTACGCGGCCGTCTCGGCGATCGTCGGCTGCCGGTGGCCGTGGGCCTTGAAGTACTCCTCCGAAGCGCCGAACAGCTCGGGGCTGAGCGAGCGGTGGCCGTCCTTGGAGATCTCCGCGTGGGTGTGCACGTCGATCGCGACCAGGCCGGCCACGTCCATGGCCGCCATCTCAGGCACCCTGCCCGGAGCCGGCGGGCGCCTTGGGGGCGGGGATCCCGTACGTCTCGGGTTCGGCGCCGACGCCCGTCTGCCACGACTCGGCGATGGCGTCGGCCGTCCAGCCTCCGTCGGCGAAGGCGACGGCCTTCTCGGCGGGGTGCGACCACAGCGCGAGGCGGTCGCCGCCGATCCCGATCGCCTGGCCGGTGATCCCGGCGGAGGCGTCCGAGGCGAGGAAGACGATGAGCTCCGCGACGTCCTCCACGGTGCCCATGCCCTCGTCCCTGCGCAGCCAGGCGGGGAACGGCTCGCCGGTCCGCTCGGCCTCCTCGATGACGGGCGCGAAGGCGGGGATGGTCTTGGTCATCTCCGTCGCCGCGACCGGGACGACCGCGTTGACCGTGACGTTCGCCCTGGCCAGCTCCATCGCCCAGGTCCGCGCCATGGCCACGATGCCAGCCTTGGCGGCGGCGTAGTTGGTCTGGCCGAAGTTGCCGCGCTGCCCGGCGGGAGAGGAGATGAGGATCAGCCGCCCGCCCTCGCCCTGCTCGCGCATCTTGACGGCGGCGGCCCGCGCGCAGGTGAAGGTGCCGCGCAGGTGCACGTCGATGACGGCGTCGAAGTCGTCGTCCGACATCTTCCACAGCACCTTGTCGCGCAGGATGCCGGCGTTGGTCACCATCACGTCCAGCCGGCCGAACTCGCTGACGGCGGTCTCGACCAGCTGCTCGGCCGCCTTGGCGGAGCCGACCGGGGCGACGACCTCGCGGGCCCGGCCGCCCTTGCCGGTGATGCCCGCGACGACCTGGGCCGCCGCTTCGGCGTCCACGTCGTTGACGATCACCGCCGCTCCGGCCGCGGCCAGCGCCTCGGCGTACGCGCGGCCGAGCCCGCGGCCCGCACCTGTGACAACGGCGACCTTGCCGGAAAGATCCATGGGATTCCCCCTGAAGTGATAAGGCGGACGAAAGCGAATATATGTCACTGTTCTGACGGGCGTCAAAGATTTGCCCAACGTTAGGGGTCTGCCTACGCTCGTGCTGTGACGCGTACCGAGGGGAACGACTCCCGACAGGCGGCCGCGCGGCCGCAGTCCCTGCTGCTCAGCTTTCTGGGCGTCTACGTCCTGGGCCGGGGCGTCGCCGTCTACTCCGGCAGCCTCATCGAGGTGTTCGCCCGGCTCGGCGTCTCCGAGGAGGCGGTCAGGTCCACGCTGGCCCGCATGGCCAAGCGCGGCCTGCTGGCCCGCCACCGGCGGGGGCGCAAGACGTACTTCGGACTCACCGAACGCGCGGAGGAGGTGCTGGAGGACGGGCGCAGGCGCGTCTGGGAGACCGGCGCGGTCAACCGCGCGTGGGACGGCACCTGGACGCTCGTCGGGTTCTCGCTGCCCGACAGCTCCACCCGGCACGACCTGCGCTCCCAGCTCATCTGGGCCGGCTTCGGCCTGCTGCAGAGCGGCCTGTGGATCGCGCCGGGCACCAAGGACGTGCGCGGCATCCTCGCCCCCCTGGAGGCGAGCGGCCTGCGGGTCTCCGACCACGTCACCGTGCTGCAGGCCAGGGCGCTCGGCCCCACGGAATCGGCCGACATCGTGCGCAAGGCGTTCGCCATCGACGAGATCGCCGGCCGCTACCGCGCCTTCCTCGACCGGTGGGACACCGAGCATCCGGCGCCCGACGCGGCCGACGACCTCGCCCGCCAGCTCCTCCTGCACACCGACTGGCTGCAGCTCATCCGGCAGGACCCGCACCTGCCCGCCGAGCACCTGCCGCCCGGCTGGCCGGCGATCCGCGCCGAGCAGGTCTTCCACCGGCTGGCCCGCGTCTATGAGCCGCCCGCGGCGAAGCTCGCGTCGGAGATCGTCGAGACGTCCGACGACCCCGAGCGCGGCAGGACCACGGTCTCCAGCCACTGACCGACCTGTTCCGCCACGTCGCCGCCGAAGGTGCGGGTGTCGACGTTGTCGGCGTGCACCTCGATCACCGGGAACCCGGCCGACTCCAGCGCCCTGGCCGTGAAGTAGCTGCCCCTGGGGTCGTCGGAGACCAGGTGCACGACGCCGTCGATGCCGTGCAGGCGGGCCTCCTTGACGTACCACTCGCTCGACCACGGCGGCGTGTAGAGCTGGTCGCCGAACGCGGCGAAGCGCGCCGCCAGCGCCCGCATGGGGTCGTCGCCGTAGCGGATGTAGCCGTCGGCGGCGATGGCGAGGTACATCGACCAGACGAAGACCGCGCCGTACTCCTCCTGGAAGCGCTGGTAGAAGCCCATGTCGTACCAGAGGCCGCGGCCGATCCACATCAGCCTGGCCCGCTCCTTCTCGCAGGCGCCGACGCCCGCGTCCACACGCTCGCGCACCTCCTCGTAGAAGCTCCTGGCCAGGTCGCGGGCCCACTCGGTGCCGCGGTGCCACTGCGGCAGCATGACGCTGGGAATGCTGTCGACCACGCCGAGCGGCGCGGGGCGGGCGCGGGCGATGAGGTCGCGCGTCTTCCTGTTCCACTCCTCCTGCTCGTTGACCAGGGCCATCACCTGGCGGAAGCGGGACTCGTCGAACCGCCTGCCGGTGGTCGTCTCCAGGAACCTGACGAGGTTCTCCAGCTCCGCGGTGAGCAGGTCGAGCCGGGCCGGGCCGACGGCCTCCTCCCACCGGTGCGGCATCAGCTCCCACCAGTTGACCGGGACCTCGTTCTCGGCCGCGCTCTCCAGGGGGAAGAAGGTGACGCCCGGCTCGTGCCCCCAGACGTCGAAGATCTTGCGGGTGACGTCGCCGGTGGCGTCGCCGACGATGATGTCCGGTTTCGGCAGGCCGCCCCACGGGCCCGCGTCGGGGTCGGGGTCGAACGCGGAGCCGAGGGTGACCGCGTTGTACTGCTCGGAGTAGTCGGGGTAGCCGCGCCGCCGTACGAGGTCGAGGTAGTGCCCCGAGCGCTGCTTGGCGGTCACCAGGGACGCCCACCACTGGCCGACCGCGTACGGGATGTCCATCGTGCGGAAGATCTCGTGCGGGACGTCCGCGTTGAGCAGCGCGAACGGCTCACCGGCGGCGACCCGGCGGCGCAGGTCGGCGAACCATTCGCGCTGGTGCCTGCCCGCCTCCGCCGCCGTGGCGAGGGACTTCACGCTGCGCGAGCTCACTTCGGGCATGCAGGTTCCTTCCGCAGGGCGGCCAGGTCGGCGCGCCCGTACTCCTGGTGTTCGAGCAGCACGGCCGGGATGTCCAGCGCCGCGCGCTGCGCGGGGAAGTCCCACGCCGGTGCCTCGTCGGACTCGCGGCAGTAGGAGACGAACAGTTCGGCCCGGCAGCGGCGGACGGCCGTCGCCGCGTACGCGGCCCGCGCGCCCGGCGTGGCACGGTGCGCGGTCAGGGTGCCGCGATGGTAGTGCTCGGCCAGCGCGTCGAGGCTCGCCGTGCCCACCGGGCCGGTCACGGCGAGGTCGCCGAAGGAGTGGTCCTCGCCGACGATCACGTGGCCCTCGGCCTCGATGGCCTCGTACACGTGCGGCGTGTCGTGGGCGCTGCCGCTCAGGAAGACCCGCCGCCCGGTGTGCTCGTCGAGCCGGTCCGCCTCCGACAGCAGCCTGGCCAGCAGCGCGATGTGCTCGCTCACCGGCAGGGCGGCGTTCGCCGCCGCGAGGAACTGCCGCCCGGTGAGCCGGGCGGGCACGATCCTGCGCAGCTCGGCGACGGCGGCCAGCAGCCGGCGCCGCTCGTCGTGCGCCGCCACCGCCCCGGAGAGGTCGAGCCCCCGGCCGCTCCACGCCTCCAGACGGGCGGCGAACTCGCCGACCCTGCGCCGGTTGTAGCGGGCGGTCGTGCGGTGCGGCAGGTGCAGCAGGTCCACCAGGTACGCCTCGGGCAGCCCTCGGCCCGGCTCCACGCGGCGCAGCTCGCGCAGCGCGTAGAACAGCCGCAGGGACGCCTCGCAGTCGTGGCTGACGACCACCCGGTCCAGGTCGCCGAAGGCGCCGTCGAGCAGCCGGGCGAGCACCGAGCGAGCCGCCGGGTCAACCCCGCGCCCCAGGTAGCGGTCGCCGAGCTCCGAGCCGGACTCCGGGTCGCCGGTGAGCCGGATCGCGCGCAGCCCGGCGGCGGTCAGCAGCTCGACCGGCACGTCAGCGCCGACGTACCCAACGGCAGCGCCCTGCCGGCCGCCGCGGGCGTACGCCTCCTCAAGCGCGGCCAGTGCGCCGCCCACGTCAGATCACCCCTTCGTCGGCCAGCGTCTTCAGCTCCTCGGCCGAGTAGCCGAGCAGCCCGCCGTAGACCTCGTCGTTGTGCTCGCCGAGCCCAGGCGCCGGCCGGTCGAGCGCCGCCTCCGAGCCGGAGAAGCGGATCGGCACGCCCGTGCCGTACAGGTCGCCGGGGTCGCCGTGCCGGGGATGCGTCAGCGGCACGACCTCCTCGCGCTCCAGCACCAGCGGGTCGCGTACGGCGTCGCCCGGCTCGCGCACCTCGGCGGCCGGCACCCCGTGCCGCGCCAGCAGGTCGAGCACCTCCGTGAGCGGTCGGTCCGCCGCCCACGTGCCCACCAGCTCGTGCAGCTCCCCGGCGTTGGCCACCCGCGCGTCGCGGGAGGCGAAGCGCGGGTCGGCGGCCAGGTCGTCGCGGCCCATCGCGGTGAACAGGCCGCGCGCGAAGGCGTCGGTGGGCCCGCACAGCGCGAACCAGCCGTCCGCGGCCCTGAACGTGCCGAACGGCGCCAGCCTGGGCACGGTCGCCCCCGTCCGCATGGGCAGTCCCAGCTTCTCGTAGGCGTCGAACGGCTCGCACGCCACCAGGGAGGTGAGCGCCCCGAGCATGGACACGTCCACGTGCTGGCCCTGGCCCGTCGCGTCGGCCCGCAGGACCGCGGCCAGCGTGCCGATCACCGCGTACAGCGGCGCGACCAGGTCGCCCACCGGCAGCCCGAAGCGGACCGGCGGCTCGCCGGGCGCGCCCGCGGTCATCATCACGCCGCTCAGCGCCTGGATGATGGTGTCCATCGCCTTGCCGGAGCCGGGGCCGCCCTGCCCGCCGAAACCGCTGATCGACGTGCACACGATGCGCGGGTTGATCGCGCTCGCCCAGTCGTGATCGATGCCGAGCCGGGCCGTCACGCCCGCGCTGTAGTTGTCGATCATGATGTCGGAGACCTTGACCAGCCTGCCCAGCACGTCACGCGCCTGGGGATGCTTCAGGTTGAGCGTGACACTCTGCTTGTTGCGGCCGCGCAGGAGCATCGACACCGACATGTCGTCCTCCGCGCCGCGGGCCAGCGACAGCCCGCCCGCGCCGAGGTAAGGGGCGTTGTTGCGGGAGCTGTCGCCGCCGGTCAGCGGGTTCTCCACCTTGATGACGCGGGCGCCGAGCCCGGCCAGCAGCAGGGTCGCGTACGGGCCGGACAGCGCGGTGGTCAGGTCGATCACCGTACGGCCGGCCAGCGGGCGCTCAGCCATGCAGCACCACCTCGTCACCCTCCCAGCGGAACTCCGTCTTCAGGCCGGCCTGCCGCGTGATGCGCTCGATGTAGGCCACCACCTTGCGGCCCTCCTCGTCGTCGCCGAGCGGCACCGGACGGCCCGCGTCGTCGATCCAGCACGGCACGAGACCGGCCGAGACCAGGCCGTTCCGGTCGAAGCGGCACAGCGCGATCGCGGTGTTGCGGCTCTCCGGATGGAACGGGTAGTATGGCATGTCCGGGTCGGGGGCGAAGCCGTACAGCTCGACCCGGCGGCGCGCCCATTCGGCCCGCTCGCCCTCGTCGCCCGACTTCGGGGTCAGCGCGTGGGTGACGGTCACGAAGTTGCCCAGCCCGTGATAGATCGGCTTGCCCCGGTACATCTCGACGCCCCGCATGATGTGGGCGTGGTGCGCGAACACCGCCTGCGCGCCCGCGTCGATCGCGGCGTGCGCGACCGGCCGCTCGTACATCGCGAGCACCGCCGGCGTGTGCCCGACGCCCTTGTGCAGCGACACCAGCACCACGTCGGCCTCGGCCGCCAGGGCCTCGACGTCGGCCGCCATCCGTTCCAGCCCCGCCGGGTCGGCGAAGGTGTAGATCTCGGGCGGGCCGCCGGGGCTGGCGTGGTCGAGTTCGTAGTGGGTGAGCACCTTGACGTACGCGCAGCCCGGCTTGCGGCTGGTCGCCCACGACTCGCGGGGGCCGACGCAGTTGTAGCTCAGCACGCCGACCCGCAGCCCGTCGCGGGTCACGATCGCGGGACGGCGGGCCTCGGCCAGCGTCATCCCGGCGCCGGCGGTGGCCATCCCGGCCTCCGTCGCGTACTTGATGGTGTCGGCCACGCCCTGGTCGCCGACGTCGTAGACGTGGTTGCCGGCGAGCGTCACCACGTGGAAACCGGCCTCGGCGACCGCGCGCAGCGCGGCGGGGTCGGCGGGCGGCGCCGGCACGTCGGTGCTGACCTGGGCGGTGGACGTGCTGTGGGGCACCTCCACGTGGCCGATCACCACGCCGCCCCGGCCCAGCGTCTCCCGGGCGGGGACGAAGAAGGACGCGGGATCGGGCTCGTCGACGACCAGGTCGCCGACGGCCATCACCGTGAGACTCAAGACGTGCTCTCCTCTACAGGGGTCTTTCCGGCCTGGCCGGTGAAGCGCGACAGGAAGGCGCGCAGGCGGGGCGACGAGGGGGCGTCGAAGATCTCCTCCGGCGTGCCGGTCGCGGCCACGCGGCCCTCCTCCATGAAGACGCAGCGGTCGGCCACCTCGCGGGCGAAGCTCATCTCGTGCGTCACGATGATCATGGTCATGCCGCCGCGCGCCAGGTCGCGGACGACGCTCAGCACCTCGTCCACCAGCTCGGGGTCCAGAGCGCTGGTCGGCTCGTCGAAGAGCATGATCCGCGGGTTCGTGGCCAGGGCCCTGGCGATGGCGACGCGCTGCTGCTGGCCGCCGGAGAGCATCCGGGGATGGGCGTCCGCCTTGCCGGCCAGCCCCACGCGCTCCAGCAGCCGCAGCGCCTCCGCGCGCGCCTGCCCGGGGTCGCGGCCGTGCACCGCCACCTGGGCCTCGACCACGTTGCGCAGCACGCTCCAGTGGCCGAACAGGTTGAACTGCTGGAAGACCATGCCCATGCGGCTGCGCTGGGCGGCCACCTTGCGGTCCGGCAGCGGGCGCAGGTGGCCCCGGTGCCTCTCGTAGCCGAGCAGCTCCCCGTCGAGGTACATCGCCCCGCCGTCGATGCTCTCCAGCTGGTGGACGCAGCGCACCAGCGTGGACTTGCCCGACCCGGACGGGCCGATGACGGTGACCACCTCGCCCTCGTGCACGTCGAGGCTCACCCCGTCGAGCGCCGCGTGGCCGCCGAACCGCTTGCGCACGTCACGGACGTGCAGGACCGGCGTGTCGCTCACCGCTGCCCCTTCCCGAAGTGCCGCTCCAGGCGTCGCTGGCCCAGCGAGAGCACGGTGACCACCGCGAGGTACCAGGCGCAGGCCACGATCAGCAGCGGCACGATCTCGTACGTCCTGTTGTAGATCACCTGCACGGAGTACAGCAGGTCGGCCATCGCGATCACGCTGACCAGCGAGGTGCCTTTGAGCAGGCTGATGAACTGGCTGCCGGTGGGCGGCACGATCACCCGCATCGCCTGGGGCAGCACGACCTTGACGAACCCCTGCCCGGCGGTGAACCCCATCGCGCGGGCCGCGTCACGCTGCCCGTGGTCCACGGCCAGGATGCCCGCCCTGACGATCTCCGCCATGTACGCGGCCTCGTGCAGGGTGAGCCCGATGATGGCCGCGGTCAGCGAGCTGATCACGGAGTTGGTCGGCCACGAGACGAACGTCGGCCCGAACGGGATGCCCAGCGAGATGCGCGGCAGCAGGTAGCCGAGGTTGAACCAGAAGATCAGCTGCACCAGCGGCGGGATGCCGCGGAAGACCGCCACGTAGATCCCGCAGGCCCAGGCCACCGGCTTGAACCCGCTCAGCCGGCCGGCCGCGAGGAGCACCCCGAGCAGGCTGCCCAACGTCATGCCGATCACGGTGAGCAGCAGCGACATGCCGAGGCCGCGCAGGATGTTCGGGTCGAACAGGTATGTGCCGGCCACCGCCCACTCGAAACGCGGGTTGGTGAGCAGGAACCAGGCGAACTGCGCGGCCAGGACGAGCAGCACGGCTCCGGCCACCCAGCGCAGGGGACGGACGCGAGGCCGGGCGGACGCGATGTCCACGGTTGCGTCCATGCCGGCTTCTGCGGGCGCGAGACTCACTGCGCGCCCGCCGTGTTCAGCGCGGGCTCCTCGACGGCGACGTTCTGGAGCCCGTACTTGTCCATGATCTTCTTGTACTCGCCGTTCTTGAAGATCTCCTTGAACGCGTCGAGCATGACCGGCCCGAGCCCGCTCGACTTGGGCACCAGCATCGCCAGCCGGTCGACGCCGGCGCCCTGCTCGTCGGTCTGGGTGACGTAGGTGAAGGCGTCCTTCTCCTTGCCCAGCACGTCGAGCGCGGCGCTCTCGGTCATGCCCGCGGCGTCGGCGCGGCCCGACCTGGCGGCGAGGATGGTGCCGTTGGTGTCGGCGAGGCCGATGAACTCGATCTTCGGCTTGCCCTGCTTGGCGCACCAGTCGGTCAGGCGCTTGGCCTGGTCCTCCACGATGCTGCCCGCGGTGCCCGCGACGCGCTTGCCGCACAGGTCGGCCGAGCTCTTGATGGCCGCGGACGCGGACTTGGGGATCAGGTAGGAGGTCCTGGTGACCATCCACACGATCGCGTCGAACTGCTTCTCGCGCTCGGCGGTGTCCTTGACCGGGCCGTTGAAGGCGTCGTAGCGGGAGGCCAGCATGCCGGACAGCGCCGCGGGAAGCCCGTTGACGATCGAGATCTCGGTGCGGACTCCCAGCACCTTGCCGAGCGCGTCCTGCAGCTCCTTGTCGATGCCGGTGACGGTCTTGCCGTCGTTGGCGACGATCCGGTAGGGCGGATGCGAATCACCGGCGAATCGGATGACGCCCGCCTCCTTCACGGCATCGGGTAGGGCGTCGTACAGAGCCGTCGCGCCGGCCGGCCGCTGCGGCTCACCGCCGCCTCCGCCGCAGGCCGAGGCGGAGGCGAGCGTCACGGCCGCCGCGCCCGCGAGCATGGTCCTGGACAGTCTCATGGTGGTCCTTCCGCGACCGGCTAATGATGCAGTTAGTTTTGCGGTCGTTGGGGCAAGTGTCACATCTCAGGGTGCACACCTGTCAAGGGCCCACTGTGCGGCGGGGACGGTCAGGAGGGGGTGAGGATGGAGCCGGTCCCGTGGTGGGAGACCAGGCCGGCCAGCGCCGGATCGAACTCCGCGACGATCTGCCTGACGCGGAACTCGGCGAGCGGCCCGAGGGTGTCGTAGATCTCGACGAAGAGCTTGCGCGCAGCGGCGCGCGGCCAGTCGGCGGGCAGCAGCTCGGCGGGCAGGTCGGGGTCGTGGTTGGGGAACGTCCGCCAGGTGTCCATGATCCCCGAGCGCGCCACCAGCGCCTCCGACGCGCCGACGGTGCCCTTGCGCACGCGGTCGAGGAGGGGCGCGTACTGGGCGAGGAAACCCTCGTACGTGCGGCGCAGCTGCTCGAAGTCCCACGCCTCCTGCGGCGCCCGCATGCCGGGCAGGTCGAGCGCCTCGGCGCGGAAGACCGTCGCCATGGGGATCTCCAGCTCGCTCAGCACCGCCGCCGCGCTGTCGGCGTCGGCCCTGGGCGAGACCCACAGCCCGTCGTAGAGCGGGGCGAAGCCCAGCCAGCGCAGCCGCGCCCGCAGCGTGTGGCGCAGGTCGCGCTGCTCCTCGGAGATGGAGAACGTGGCCATCACCCACCTGCCGTCCCAGGCGCCCTGCTCCAGGCCGAAGGACATGATCCGCTGCCGGCCCTCCTGCAGCACCGCGGCGGCCTGGTCGGTCAGCCGGTAGTAGGTGCGCCGTCCCGACTTCGACGACACCAGCAGGTCCCGCTTGGTCAGGCGGCTCAGCGCGGCCCGCGCGGCCACGGGCGAGACGCCGAACTCCTCGGTCAGCCGCACCAGCGCCGCCGACGGCAGCTGCTCGGGCCGGCTGATCCAGTAGTCGCCGAGCAACGTGGTGATCAGGTGCTGCGGGGGCGCGCCCACCTGGTAGCGCGGAAAGTCGACGTCTACAGCTTCGGCCAGTTTCCGGTCATTCACATCCCGAGTATATTGACAACGTTTACGCGTGCGCTCGTTGCCATGTTGTCATGCTTTGTGATGCGGTCAGCCGTCGGCGAGGAGGTCGAGGCGAGCCCGGTCCGTCGTCTCGTCAAAGGTCGTGCGGCGGTGGGCCGCCGGCGACTCCAGGGCGGACACCTGAGCGAAGGTGTGATGCGCCGCCAGGCCGGCCAGAGCGGGGTCGAACCCGGCGAGGATCTCGCGGAACCGCTCCTCCGCCGGCTTGCCCAGGGAGTCGTAGATCCGCACGCACAGCCGCCTGGCCTCGTCGCGCGGCCAGCCCGCGGGCAGCAGTTCGGCGGGCAGGTCAGGATCGAGCGCGGGGAACATCCGCCAGTCCGTCATGATCGCCGTACGCAGCCGCAGCGCCTCGGCGGGCGCCGGGCTCGAGCCGGCCAGCCGCTCGGCGACCGGCCGATGGGCCTCGATGAAGCGCGCGTAGCGCTCGCGCAGCGCGCCCACGTCGAAGGCCCGCTCCAGCACCGGCTCGAGATCGCCGCCGGCGACCTCGCGGGCGCGGAACACCGCGGCCCCGCGCACGCCCAGCCTGCCCAGCAGCGCGACGGCGTCCTCCGCCCGGTCGTGCGGCGACACCCACACCGCGTCGAACACCATGCCGAAGTGCAGCAGGCGCAGCCCGTCGCGCAGCAGGCGGCGGACGTCGCGCTGGTCCTCGGGCACCGAGAACGTGACGACCGTCCACCGCCCGTCCCACAGCGGCGTGGCCGCGCCGAACGTCAGCAACCGCCGCATGTGCGCCACGATCACGTCGTGCGCCCTGGGCGGCAGCCCGTACGCGGTCGTGCGGCCGTTGCGCGAGCTGGTCAGCAGCCCGCGCGAGGTGACCCGCCGCAGGGCGGCGCGGGCGCCCGCCGGAGTGATGCCGAACTCCTCCAGCAGCCGCACCAGCGCCGCCGACGGGATGTGCTCCTGCCGCCAGAACCAGTAGTCGCCGAGCAGCGTGGTCAGCAGGCGCTGGGGCTCGGCGCCCTGGCGGGCTCTGGGCAGGGATCCGGGCTCCGGCGACGCGGCCACCAGGTGTCCCCCCATCGTCAGGCTCCTCGGCCGGGACGGCCGTCCCGGCCACGGGCGGGCTCGCCGGGCTCGGCTTGCGTGAATCCTACGTCTTCACCGATGACGCGCACCCCCTTCACCGCGGCACGTGCGGGCGCAGGAAACGGCCCGGATGGTAGGCGGTGAACTCCGCCGTGCCCAGCTCCGGGTACGCGGCGGCCAGCCGGTTGAGCCGGTGCGCGCCGGTGTCCGGCCACCGGCCGGTGGCCACCCGGTCGCGCAACGTCCGGACGGCGGCGACGAACTCGGCCCCGGTGTAGCGGCAGTGGCCGGGCCGGTCCACGAACGCCTGCCGCAGCAGTGGGTTCCTCCCGGCGTGCCGGACCACGTCGGCGTACGCGCGGGCCTGGGTGACGGTGGGGTAGTTGTCGCCGCGCTCGTGCATCGTCAGGACGGGGACGCCGAGCCGGCCGCGCGGGGTGAAGAAGTCCTCCATGTAGGAGACCGCGCGGGGATCGGCGGCCACGGGGGGCGCCTTCGCCAGGGCCGCGAGGTCGGCGTCCAGGTTCAGGCCCGCGCGGTCGTAGAGTGCGCGCACCTGCTGCAGGCGCCCCGACTCGCGCAGCTGCCTGCGGTAGTCGACGCCGGTGTTCCAGGAGAAGTTCCCGCCGGCCCGCTGCTCCAGCGGATGGCGGGGAGAGAAGACGGTCGGCATGAAGGCCGCGTACTCCTGGGCCTGCTGGGCCTCCCAGTCGCGCGGCGCGGGCTCATCGGTGCCGGGCACGGACCAGGCCGAGACCTGGGCGAAGGACGCCGCCAGCGCGATGCGGGCCCGGCCGGCCGCGCTCTGCTGGGCGGCGTCCAGGACGGTGCGGGCGGCCGTGGTGCTGCGCGCCTCCTCCTCCGCCGAGGCCAGGCGGACGAGCTTGATCGCGTCCTCGCGGGGGGCGAGCAGGGTCTTGAACGCGAACGCCGCGTCCAGCGACTGGTTGAGCATCGCCACAGGACCGGCGACCGAGGCGCAGTACGGCAGCGCGCCGTCGATCAGGTCGGGCCGGAGCTCGGCCAGTCCGGCCGCGATGGCGCCGCCCATCGAGGCGCCCCATGCCAGGGTGATGGCGGGGTCGCCGGCCTTCTCGGCGAACGTCGCCAAGGTGTCGGCCGAGGCTTCGAGCGTCTCCTCGACGGCCCAGCCGTCCCCGTAGGGCCGGGAGCCGGCGAGCGCGTAGCCGTGGGCCAGCAGCCACGCGCGCGAGGCGGCGTCGCCGCCGAGGTCGGCCGGCAGGTGGTCCGGGCCGGCGCCCCGGCCGTAGCCGGGGGTGAACGTCAGCACGGTGCCGTTCCAGCCGCGCGGGACCTCGATGGCGTACGTGGCGCCGCCCGGGTGCACGCCGGAGAGGCTGAGCGCACCCGTTGCGGCAGACGCCGGTGGCGTGAGGGCGAGCGCGGTCGCCGCGACCGAGGCCACGGTCATGGCGCGAGATGCCCGTTTGATCACTGTACGGGGATTGATGTCCGCCTCCAAGGGTGGGAAGCTGCCAACGCGAGAAAGACAACACATCGCTGGACGCTCGTCCAAAATGAGCCGCCGATGTTAGTAGACACAAATCCTACGGTCGTCACATAAGTGTTGACAATGGTGCCGGTGCTGCTTACTTTGGCCCGACCACCTGCATGTGAGGAGCCTCGATGTTCCGCAAGTCAGCTTTGGGCGCCGTCGCGGCCTGTGCCGCGATCGCACTCCTGCCCGCCTGCGGCGCCGGCCCCGGAAGCACCCGCAGCGCGTCCGGCGACGGCGGCCGGCCCACCGAGCTGGTCTTCGCCGCCATCCCTTCTGAGCAGAGCGACGACCTGGAGGCGTCGTTCGCCCCGATCATCTCCGCGCTCGGCAAGGAGCTCGGCATCCCGGTGCGCTTCCAGGCCGTCACCAGCAACGCGGCCGTCGTCGAGGCGCAGGTCGCCAAGCGGGTGGACGTCGCCGTCTACGGCGCCTTCAGCTACTACCTGGCCCGCACCCGCGCCGACGTCGAGCCCGTCGCCGTCCCGATCGCCGCACCCGACGGCGAGCCCGGCGCCTACGCCTACGGCGTCACCCGCGGCGACGAGAGCGGCATCGCCTCGCTCAAGGACGTCGCCGGCAAGGACGTCTGCTTCACCGACCCGGGCTCCACCACCGGATACCTGCAGCCCCTCGCCTCGCTGCGGGAGGCCGGCGTGGACGTGGACAAGGACGTCAAGACCGTGTTCACCCACGGCCACGACACCGCCGTCGCCTCGCTGCTGGCCGGCGACTGCGACATCGCGTTCGTCGGCGACGTCTTCATCGACCAGCTGCTCCCCGCCCGCGGCCAGCTCAAGCCGGGACAGGTGACCAAGGTGTGGACCTCACCCCTCATCCCCGGGCCGCCGATCGTCGCCGGCACCTGGCTTCCGCAGGACATGCGCGACAAGATCACCGCCGCCGTGACCGGCCTGACCGCCGCCGGCGCCGCCTCCGCCGGGCTGTGCAAGGGCGGCGAGATCAAGGGCCCGAAGACCTGGGGACAGCACGCCGGCGCCCCCGCCTGCACCCTCGGCACCTCCACCGCATGGACGTTCGTCAAGGCCACGGACGCGACGTACGAGCCGATCACCCGCATCTGCGAGATCACCAAGGCCGAGGTGTGCACCTCCGGTGGCTGAGCGAATCCCTGTGAACAGCCCTGAGACCGGCTCGGCGAGCAGCCCTGGTGGCGGCTTGGTGAAGGGCGAGCCCGTCCTGCGATTGTCGGACGTCGGGAAGAGCTTCAACGGCGTCACCGTCCTCGACGGCGTCTCCCTTGAGGTGCCGCGCGGCCGCTTCGTCGCACTGACCGGCCCCTCGGGAGCCGGAAAGTCCACCCTGCTGCGGCTGGCCAACGGCATGCACCTGCCGGACCGCGGCACCGTCAGCACGCTGGGGGAGAACCCGGCCGCCTGCTCCCGCAGCCGCCTGCGCGCCCTGCGGGCCAGGGTCGGGTTCGTCTTCCAGCAGTTCGGCCTCGTCGGACGCCTGTCCGCGATGGAGAACGTGCTGATGGGCGCCCTCGCCACGCTGCGCCTGCCCCGCTACGGGGTGATGAGCTACCCCCGTGCCCTGCGCGTCCGCGCCGTCGAGCAACTCGACCGCGTCGGCCTGGCCGACCAGCGCTTCCAGCGCTGCGACACGCTCTCCGGCGGCCAGCAGCAGCGCGTCGCGGTGGCCCGCACCCTGCTGCAGAGCCCCGAACTGATCCTCGCCGACGAACCGGTCGCCTCCCTCGACCCGGCCGCGAGCGTCCTCGTCCTCGACACCCTCAAGCGCATCAGCACCGAGGACGGCATCTCCGTCCTGTGCAGCCTGCACCAGGTAGAACTCGCCCTCACCACCGCCGACCAGATCGTGGCCCTCCGGAACGGCCACCTGATCCTCAACGAACCCGCCACCACCCTCACCCCGGCCCGCCTCCACGAGATCTACCGCCCGACAGGTGAGCACGATGCCTGACACCCCCACGCCGGGATCCGCGCAGGGGAGCGGGGTGGTCGGTTCCGGATCCGCCGCGTCCGCGCAAGCGAGCGGGGCGGCTGACGTTGCGGCGCCGTCCGCGCAGCGGAGCCCGGTCGCCGGCGCAGCCTCCGCCCCGCCTTCTCCCACCCCCAAGGACCCCGGTCCCCTCCGGCCGCCCGTGAGCGTCCGGGGCCTCGTGGCGGGTGGGTTGCTCGCCTCGGCGGTGGCCGTTGCCTGGGTGGCGTTCTGGTGGATCGGGTTGTCGCCGGCCACGCTCGTCGCCGGGCTTGATGACACCGCGCGGTTGCTGGGGCGGATGTGGCCGCCCACCCTGCCCGCCGCCGCGGACGTCGCGGCGATGATCGTTGAGACGTTGCTCATCGCGGTCGCCGGGACCGGGCTCGCCACGTTGGCGTCGGTGCCGTTGGCGTTCATCGCCGCACGTACCCACCGAGGCACCCCGTGGCTGCGGCCGGTCGCCCGGGCGGTGATCGTGCTGACCAGGGCCGTGCCGACGCTGGCGTTCGCGATCCTGTTCGTACGGATCTTCGGCCTCGGCCCCCTGGCGGGCGCGCTCGCCGTCGCCGTGCACTCGGTCGGCATGATCGCGAAGCTGCTCGCCGACGCCATCGAGGAGGCCGACCCCGCACCCGCCGAGGCGGCCCGAGCGTGCGGCGCCCGCGAGGCGCAGGTGGCCGCGGCCACCGTCCTGCCCCGCGTGTTCCCGGCGCTGGTCGCCATCGTGCTGTACCGGCTCGACATCAACATCAGGGCCTCCGCCGTGCTCGGCATCGTCGGAGCCGGCGGCATCGGCGTGGCGCTGCAGACCGCGCTCGGCAGCCTCAACTACCACCGCGCCGCGGGCATCATCTGCGTGATCGTCGCCCTCGTCCTGCTGCTCGAACTGCTGTCGGTGGCCCTGCGCCGCCGAACCAGCGGGAAGACGGAGGGCACGGCGCTGCCCGCCGGCCGGACCCCGTACGACGTCGGCTGGGACCGGGCCCGCGTGCTGCGCGTGGCCGGCGCGACCAGCACCGGCGTGATCTTCCTGGCCTCGCTGTGGTCCTTGAGCCCCGACCCGGGCCGGTTGGCCACCGCCTGGCCCAACCTGCAGAGCGTCCTCACCGGCATGTGGCCGCCCGCCTTCTCCACCGACCTGCTCATGGCGGTGCTGGAGAGCCTGCTCATGGCGCTCGGCGCGGCAGCGGCCGGCGCCGCGTGCGGCCTGGTGGCGGCCCTGCTGACCGCCACCGGCACCGCCCCCTGGCGCCCGCTCGCCGCCGCACTCAGGGTGCTGCTCGTGGTGGTCAGAGGCATCCCCGACCTCGTGTACGCGCTGCTCTTCGTGGCCGCGCTGGGCTTGGGACCGTTCGCGGGTTTCCTGGCCTTGTGGATCTCCTCCACGGCACTGGCCGCCAAGTTCTTCACCGACTCCCTGGAACAGCTCGACCCCCTGCCGCGCGAGGCACTGACCTCGGTCGGCGCCGGCAGGTGGCAGGCGTTCACCGCCGGGACGTGGCCGCAGTTCGTGCCCGCCTTCACCGGCAACGGCCTGTTCGTCGCCGACCTGGCGCTGCGCGAGTCCGTCGTGCTCGGCATCGTGGGCGCGGGCGGTGTCGGCTACCTCATGCAGGAGTCGATCGCCACCCTCCGCTACGACACCACCGCCGCGATCGTCATCGCGATCGCCGTCGTCGTGTACGCCATCGAGACCCTCGCCCGGACCGCCCGCCGCCACCTGCTGTGACCGTCCCCGGACGAGTCGCCGACGAAGGGACCTCATCATGACCACGGACCGGAACCCCGTTGCGGGCTGTGAACGTGCCTCCGACTGGGACCCCACCGCGCCCGAGACCTTCGACAGCTCCCACGGTGTCTACGCCGACCTGCGGCGACGCTGCCCCGTGCCGTGGAGCGACGCCTTCGGCGGCTTCTGGGCGGCCACCCGCTACGCGGACGTCGTGCGCGTGGCCCGCGACAGCGCGACGTTCAGCACCGCCACGCAGAACGTCGTCCCGCACGTGCCGCGCACCCAGCGCCGGCCGCCGCTGCACTACGACCCGCCCGAGCACGGGATCTACCGCGCCCCCATGGACCGGGTGCTGCGCCGCGCCGTGCTCAGGCGCCTCGAACCGGCCTTCGCCCAGGCGGCCCGCGAACTGCTGGAACCGCTGCTGGCGCGCGGCGGCGGCGACTACGCCAAGGAGTTCGCGCTGCCGTACGCGGCGCAGTGCTTCGCGATCTTCCTCGGTCTGCCGGTCGAGCAGGTGCTGGAGATCCGCCGGATCGGCGTCGAGTACAGCTTCGCCATCCAGGAGATGGACCGGGCCCGGATCATGACGGCCAGCGAGGAACTGTACGCCATCGCCCGCACCATCGTCGCGGACCGCCGCGCCGACCCCAAGGACCCGGACGAGGACCTGGTGTCCAGCCTGCTGGAGGCGTCCGGTGACCCCGAGCGGCCGATCCCGCCCGACCTGGTCGTGGCCACCGTGCGGCAGACCGTCGTGGCCGGCATCGGCGCGCCGCACGCCGTGCTCGGCAGCGCCGCCGTCCACCTGTCCCGCGACCCCGAGCTCCAGGACCGGCTGCGCGCCGACCCCACCCTGCTGCCGGCGGCCATGGAGGAGCTCCTGCGACTGTACGCCCCGTACCGCGTGTTCGCCCGCACCGCACTCCGCGACGTCGAGCTGGGCGGACGGACGGTACGCGCAGGAGAGCCGATCGCGATGATCTTCCCCTCGGCGAACAGGGACGAGACGGTCTTCGACGACGCCGACCGGCTCGACCTCGACCGGCGGCCCAACCGCCACCTCGCCTTCGGCCGCGGCGCGCACCGCTGCCCGGGCGCGGCGATGGCCCGCATGGAGCTGGCCGCCGCGCTCGGAGAGCTGCTCGCGGGCACCGATCGGGTCGAACCGGATGGCGAGGTGGAGATGTTCAACTGGCTCGAGTTCGGCCCCAAGTCCGCACCGCTCCGCCTCGTCCCCCGCACCTGACCCCGGCGCGCCGGCCCGCGGTCGTCCGCCACGCCCTTCGTTCCCACCCCCCGTTCCGGCACCCTCGTGCCGGCTTCGCCCATCGATTGTGGAGGCAACCACCCATGTCGGCCCCCTTCAAGACCGCCCGGATCATGCTGGCGGCGACCCTGGGAGCGGTCGTCCTGGCCGGCTCCGGCACCGCGACGGCCTCGTCCCCCGAGAACCCGCCACCGTCCGGACCACCGGCCCCGGCTCCGGCCATCCTGCCCACCGTCCGCGAGGCCGCCGACGGCCTCCCGGGCCACACCGTCTACCGTCCCGCCGACCTGACGAAACTGCGCAAGAACAGCCTCCCCGTGATCGTCCACGGCAACGGCGCCTGCGCGGCGAGCAACCTCGAAGGCATCACCTTCCTCACCGGCCTGGCCTCCCAGGGATACATCGTGGTGGCCAACGGCGGCGTGGCCGACTTCCCCGTCCCGAGCACCCCTGAGCAGACCATCGCGCACCCGGAGGCGCTGCTCGCCGCCGCCCGCTGGGCCACCGAGTCGAAGCAGGCACGCAAGCAGTTCGACGGACGCGCCGACACGACCCGCGTCGGCGTGCTCGGGCACAGCTGCGGCGGCGTCGAGGCCCTCGCCGCAGGAACCGACCCGATGATCGACGCGGTCGCCGGCTTCAACACCGGCTACCTCCCCGAGCCCTTCTTCGGCGGCTTCGGGCGCGACCGCCTCGCCGGCCTGCACACCCCGACGCTCCTGGTGAACGGCGGCCCGGACGACGTGGCGTACCAGAACAGCATCGACAACTACGCCCTCCTCGACGTCCCCGCCGTGCTCGCCTCCGACGCGACGGCCGGGCACGTCGGCCTCATCGCGGGCCTCCAGGCGACGAAGGGCTGGCAGGTGGCCGCGGACTGGTTCGACTACGTCCTGCGCGGTGACCGCACCGCCGGGGCGCGCTTCATCGGCCCCGACTGCGGGCTGTGCACCGAGGACGGCTGGACCGTCGAATCGAAGGGACTGTCGCTGTGATCCGCCGCGCCGCCATCGTCTCCCTGGCCATCGTGGTGACGACCACCGCCGCCGGCCTTCCCGCCATCGCCGAGAGCGGTCCCACGCCGGCCGTCGCCGCCGGCGCCCCTGGTGGCACGCCCTGCCTGCCGGACTCGCCGTCCCGTCCCACCTGCATCAGCGGCACCCTCGACGACGGCACGCCGTACGAGTTCGTCGTCCCCGCCCGCTGGAAAGGCACCGTGGTCGTCGCCCTCGACTTCGCCGGCCCCGGCCGCACCGAGCAGCTGACCGCGCGCCTGCTGGCCGACGGCGTGGCCCGGGGCGGCACGAGCCGGACGGTCACCGGCTGGAACATCCGCGCCGCCATCGACAACCAGGCCGAGGCCCTGTCCCGGTTCGAGCAGGCGTACGGCAAGGCCCGCAGAGCCATCGCCTCAGGGACGTCGATGGGCGGCTTCGTCTCCGCCGGCGCCGCCCAGGTCCACCCCGGGAAGTTCGACGCTGCCGTCCCCATGTGCGGCGGGCTCAGCGGCTCGGTCGCCCAGTGGAACCAGAAGCTCGACACGATCTTCGTCCTCGAACGGCTGGTCGCGCCGGGACTCCCGGTCATCGACATCCCGGAGGACGTCGAGTCGGCCCGCCAGGCGTGGATCGACGCCCTCGCCGCCGCCCAGCGCACCCCCGAGGGCCGGGCCCGGATAGCGCTGGCCGCCGCGATCGGCCAGCTCCCCGCCTGGGGCAGGAACCCCGACGGCACCACCCCGCCGCCTCCCGCCCCCGGTGACGCCGCCGGCCTGGAGCAGGGCGCGTACCTCGCGCTGGCCGGCGGCCCCCTGCCGTACGTCGGGCAGGCCATGAGCAGCCGCCGCCAGATCATGCAGGTGGTGGGCGGCAACCCGTCCTGGAACACCGGCGTGGACTACGCCGAGCAGCTTCGTGGGGCCGACCCCGCCCTGCGGCGCGCGGTCGGGAAGCTGTACGAGCAGGCGGGGCTGAAGCTGACGGACGACCTGAAGACCCTGGCCAAGGCACCTCGCATCGCCGCCGACCAGGACGCCGTGGACCGGTTCGCCCGCGGCATCGTCCTGGACGGCAAGCTGCGCATCCCCGTCCTCACCCTGTCGAACATCGGCGACCAGATCTCGACCGTCGCCCAGCAGCAGTCGTACGAGGCGAAGGCACGCCGGGCGGGATCGGCGTCCCTGCTGCGCCAGACGTACACGCGCAGCGCCGGCCACTGCGACTTCACACCGGCGGAGCAGCACGCCGCGCTGACCGTCATGTTCGACCGCCTGCGCACGGGAAGGTGGCCGGCGACGTCCGCGCCCGCGATGAACGCCCGCACCGCCGACCCCGCCGCCCGCTACATCTCCTTCACCCCACCCCGCTTCAACCGTCCGTGACCAGGCGGCGGTGCTCGGCGACCCGCCGTTCGTGCTGGGCTGGGACGTCTCGGGGGAGGCCGCGGAGACCGGCTTCGGGGTGACCCTCTTCCGGCCGGGCGACGAGGTGTTCGGCATGCCGTGGTGGCCAGGACACCCGCCGCCCGGTCGACCGCGCCGAGCGGCACACAGGCGGCGGTGACACCGAGCCGCTGCTGGAGCGGCCGGCCCGCGCCGCCTGATCACCCTCGAGCAGAACCGCGTCGACCTGGCCCACGAGACGCTCGCTGCTCACCGAGTGGCGTGAGTTCCGCGAGATGGACCCGGAGGAGGCGGGGAAGCTGGTCAGGGCCCGCGCCATCATCGACGCGCGCAACATCCTGGCCGCCGAGCGGTGGCGTGGAGCCGGCTGGACGTACCGGGCGCTGGGCCGTCCCTGGCCGGCGCGGTCAGCGGTAGCCCGTGACGTCGGCCGGTTTGCCCGGGTCCTGGACCTCCACCAGGTAGCGCCAGCAGTCCGGGCGGGAGCCGTCCACGTCGGTGAAGCCGTACTCCAGGGCCAGCTGCCCGCTCGACAGCGACCGCCCGCTCCACCGCATCACGTCCGGGTCGGCGGCCAGCGCGGCGACCGCGCGGCCGACGTAGCGGGGTGACTCCGAGATGGCGAAGTGCGGCTCGCGGGCCGTGGCGTCGCGCCAGTTCTCCTCCGTCACCTTGAAGTGCTCCAGCATCATCTCCGACCGCAGCCAGCCGGGGGTCAGTGCCACGGCCGCGCACCCGTACGGGCGCAGCTCGTGCGCCTGCGCGTACCCGAGCCGGATGACGGCGCTCTTGGCCTGGTCGTAGAAGAACGAGATGCGGTAGTTGTGGTCGTTGTACTCCTTCGTCCCGTCGGTCATCTCCACCACCAGGCAGCCCGGCCGCTTGATCAGCAGGGGCAGCATGAAGTGGCTGGTGATGACGTGGGTGTCGACGGCGAGCCGGAGCAGGCGTAGGCCGGCGTCCAGGTCGTGCTCCCACAGCGGGGTGTCCCACTGGGCGAGGAGCTCGCCGCCCCAGATGTCGTTGACGAGGACGTCGAGGTGGCCGTGGTCGCGTCCGATGCGCTCGGCGAGCGACCTGACCTGGTCGCGGTCGAGGTGGTCGGCCGGTACGGCGATGCCGTGGCCGCCGGCCGCGCTGACCAGCTCGGCGGTCTCCTCGATGGTCTCTGCGCGGTCGTACTCGGATCTCTTCTCACGGGTGGTGCGGCCGGTCACGTAGACGGTGGCGCCGGCCGCGCCCAGCTCGACGGCGACGCCCCGGCCGGCGCCCCGCGTCGCGCCCGCGACCAGGCAGATCTTGCCCTTCAGGTTGCTCATACGGCTGAACGTAACGAGGAAACCCGACAGGGCGTGTCATGTTTTCAGCGGGTCGTGAAGGCGCCGTCGTTCACGTGGATGGTCTGGCCGAAGATGTGCCGGGCGCCGGGCGAGGCGAGGAAGAAGACGGTCTCCGCGATTGCAGCAGCGCGGGGACGAGATACAGCAGCGTCGAGGCGCTGACCCCAAGGTGCGGAGGCTGACCGCTGATCCGGCGAAGAGGGGTCTGACACATCACCATGCGCGGGTTTGAATGGTGATCGTGGCCAGGCGCCGGCCACGCGGCGGGGTGATCCACCGTGGCCGATGACAGCCCCACCAGCCCCCCACGAGCACGAACGGAGTCGACGTGACGAGCCAACCGCGCTCCATGACCCGCGACGACCGCAAGGTCCTCGCCAGCACCCTGGCCGGCACCACCATCGAGTGGTACGACTTCTTCATCTACGCCCAAGCCGCCGGCCTGGTGTTCGGGCCGCTCTTCTTGGCCCCGGTCAACGAGCAGGCACCCGGCCTGGCCACCCTCATCTCGCTGGCCACGATCGGCATCAGCTTCCTGTTCCGCCCGCTCGGCGCGATCGTCGCGGGCCGTTACGGTGACCGGCTGGGACGCAAGCGCATGCTCGTCATGACCCTGCTGCTCATGGGCGGGGCCACCACGCTGATCGGCCTGCTGCCGGCGTACGAGTCGATCGGGGTCGCGGCGCCCGTCGCGCTCATCCTGCTGCGCATCGTGCAGGGCTTCTCCGCGGGTGGCGAGTGGGGCGGCGCGGCGCTGCTGGCGGTGGAGCACGCGCCGCGCGAGCGCCGCGGCTGGTGGGGCACATTCCCGCAGATCGGCGTGCCGATCGGCCTCATCCTGGCGACCGGCGTCCTGTGGATCATGAGTACGGTGACCACCCCCGAGCAGTTCCAGGCGTGGGGCTGGCGGGTGCCGTTCCTGCTCTCCCTGACCCTGATCGTCATCGGCTACCTCGTGCGCCGCGCCGTCGAGGAGAGCCCCGTCTTCAAGGAGCTGCAGCAGCGCACCAAGACGTCCTCCGCGCCGCTGCGCGACCTGTTCCGCGGCCACAGCAAGAACGTCCTGCTCACCGCCCTGATCTTCGTCGCCAACAACGCCGCGGGCTACCTGCTCATCGCCTACTTCATCAGCTACGGCACCACAGCGCTCGGCCTGTCCCGCCCGTCCGTCCTGCTCGCCACCGTCGCCGGCTCGGCCACGTGGTTGATCTTCACCCTGTACGGCGGCGCGCTGTCCGACCGCATCGGCCGCGTCAGGACCTTCCAGATCGGGTACGCGCTGGTGTTCGTCTGGATGCTGCCGCTGTTCCTGCTGATGGAGACCCGCGACATCTGGCTGTTCGCCGCGGCGATCATCGTCCTGACCGTCGGCCTGGGCCTGTCGTACGGGCCGATGTCGGCGATGTACGCCGAGATGTTCCCCGCCTCGGTGCGCTACTCGGGAGCGGCGATCGGATACGCCCTCGGCGCCATCCTCGGCGGCGCCTTCGCTCCGACGATCGCGCAGGCCCTGGTGCAGGGCACGGGGTCGGCGCTGTCCGTGGGCGCGTACATCATGGTGCTCTGCGTCGTCTCCCTGGCCGCCGTCACCGCCGTCAAAGAGCCGAAGGGCACCGACCTGGGCCTCAGCCGGGAACCGATCCCCTGACGCGATGATCAGATCGCGATCCGCGGCGCCGCGGCCGGGGGCTCGCGTCGTACCAGCGCGGCAGCAACCAGCTCACCGTCGCCTCCTCGGGCAACCTCGTCACCGACGTGACCACTCAACGTTCCGTCGGCGCCGGCGTCACCCTGACGGCCGGCGTCTGACCTCCGATTCTCTGAAACCCAACCTCCCGGCCGGTCGCCGATCATCCGCGCTGTCACAACTCGGGGCGCCGTCCTGTCTCAAGAGGCAGGACGGACGTACCGGAAAGTGACAGGAGACGGCATGAGGATCAGGGTTCGGATGCGGGCGCGGCCCATCGACGAGCCGCACCGTGTGGCCAGCCCGCTGGAGCTGCTGTTCGACCTCACCTTCGTGGTCGCGGTCGCGGCCGTCACCGCCCAGTTCGCGCACGCGATCGTCGAGGGGCACGCGGCCGGCGGGATCGCGCCGTTCCTGCAGGTGTTCTTCGCCATCTGGTGGGCGTGGATGAACTTCACCTGGTTCGCCTCGTCCTACGACACCGACGACGTCGGCTACCGGGTGCTGACCATGGTGCAGATGGCCGGCGTGCTGGTGCTGGCCGCCGGGGTGCCGGTCGCGGCCGAGCACGCCGACTACGGCTTCGTCACCCTCGGCTACGTCATCATGCGGATCGGGCTGGTCCTGCTGTGGTTGCGGGCCGCCTCGGGGGACCCGGCGCGGCGCCGCACCGCGCTGCGGTACGCCGCCGGCATCTCCGTCGTCACGGCGGGCTGGCTCTACCATTCCGTGCTCGCGCCGGTGAGCGCCGAGCTGCCGCTCTTCGTCGTCCTGGCGCTGCTGGAGCTGGCGGTGCCCCTGTGGGCGGAGCGCGAGCGGCCCACGACCTGGCATCCGCACCACATCGCCGAACGGTACGGGCTGTTCACGATCATCCTGCTCGGTGAGAGCGTGCTCGCGGTGTCCCGAGGGGTGGCGGCGGCGATGGAGGCGGGCGAGGTCGGCGGCCGGTTCGTGGTGGTCGCGGTGTCGGGGCTCGTGGTGCTGTTCGCGTTGTGGTGGCTGTACTTCCTGGTGGAGGCCGGGGACGGGCTCAGCGGGCGGCGTGATCGGTCCTATCTGTGGGGGTACGGGCATTACGGCATCTTCGCGGCGCTGGCCGCGCTGGGCGCCGGGCTGGAGGCGGCGACCGAGGAGGGTGGGCATGGTGTCGCCGGGCCGCTGACTTCGGGGTACGCCGTGGCGATCCCGGTGGCGGTGTTCCTGCTGCTGCTCGGGGCGGTGTACAGGCTGATCGCCGCGCGGCCTGCGGTGCCTCCCCTGGTGTTGTGGGCCTTCGCCGCCGTGGTCGCGGCGCTGCCGGTCGCCGCACCCTGGATCGGCGTGCACGGAGTGGTCGCGGCGATCGCGGTGAGCTGCGTGCTCCTGGTCACTGCCACGATCGTCATGACCGGCTCTGTCGCCGCGAGGGCTCGCGGCGACAGAGCGGACAGAGCGGACAGAGCGGACAGAGCAGTGACGTAGGGACGTCAGCCGTCGTCGCGGCTGAAGTGGAACGGGCAGTGCGTGCCGCCCGTGCCGATGGTGGTGCGGCGCTCGAAGCGGAAGCCATGCCGGTCGGGATCGATGGCCTCGATCCAGTTGGCGTCGAACGCGCACATCGCCGGCGTCAGCTCCGGCGCCCCGTTGGCGACCAGGACGTCGTGGTAGAAGCACCGGCGTACGTCGAGGTGATAGCGGGTGCCGTCATCGACCGGCCGCTCGAAGACGAACCCCTTCCCGAACGCGTACTCCTCGCGCGACCTGCTCAGCTCCACCATGGCGTGGAAGGCGTCCGGCGCGGCGTCGAGCATCGCCCGGGTGCCCTGCTCCATGGTGTCGCCGAGCGGTTCGACGAAGGCCGCGCGTACGGCATCGATGGCCTGCTCCCGGCCCAGCCTGGGCAGGAGCACCTCGTAGGCGGCCACGAGGGCCAGGGTCAGGCGCAGGTTGTGCCGGGCGGGTTCGTCGACGATCAGGTGCTCGTTGGCCGCTTCGAGCTCGTCCTGACGCGCCCGCATGGCAGCCGTCGGGTACTCGGAGAGCTGGTCGTAGAACGCGTCGAGCAGCAGCGTCGTGTCGCGATCAGGGTCGGGGACGTAGCCGCCGCCGGCGAGCCCGAACTGGTCGGTGGACATGGTGATCCTTTCGTGTACGGCTCGGCGCGTACACGACCGTGACCCCGCCTGGAGGCGTGACCGGCCATGCCCGCGACCGAGCGAGCACGCCAGCGCACTCCACCGACCGACCAGGCGCTGACCAGCTTTTGCTGATATTTCCAGACAAGTCTGGCATGACGCGAACGATCATGTCCAGAAGCGGGTGGTCTCCTCAAGGGGAGCCCGGCCGGTCAGGACGGCGCTGCCCGGCACGCCGATCGCGGATCAACCGCTCGGCGTACTCGGGCGGCAGAACGTCAGTGGACATCGCTCTCCTCCTGGTCGATGAAGGTGTCGAGGAGCCGGTCGACGGCCGTCACCAGGCCGGCGGCCGAGCGGCCGGCGTCGAAGACCTGGCTGGTGATGTGGGCGCCGTCCACCAGCATCTGGATGAGGTAGGCGACCTGCCCGGGATCGGCCAAGGGCAGTGGCTCGACGAGTTCGGTGAAGAGCTCGAGGTAGCGCTGCTTCTGCTCCTGGGCCGCCACGCGCACCGGATGGGCCCGGTCGGGGAACTCCACCACGGTGTTCGCCAGCGGGCACCCGCGATGCCCGGGTGCTGCGATGGCCTCGGCGATCTCCGCGACCACGCGCCGCAGCTGCGCGCGCGGATCGCCGGGGTAGGCCGCGCGGACGGTCTCGACGATCTCCTGCGGCGAGACGCCCTTCTCCCGCAGGTACGCCACGGCCAGCTCGTCCTTCGAGCCGAAGGCCCGGTAGATGCTCGGCTTGCCCACCCCGGACCGCTCGGCGATCTCGGCGACGCCGGTGCTCCGGACGCCCTCCTGGTAGAAGATCTCGCGGGCGACGTCCCAGACGCGTTCTCCCGCCGGTGTCAGCCCCATCGTGCTCCTCCATGCGTACCGATCGGTACTAAGCACCGTACCGATCGGTACGTCCGACGTCAATCCGCAGGCGCCGGGCCGTCGCCCGCTCGGCCTGTCGCCTTTGTCACACACCCGCCGGGCCGGCCCCGTGGAGGGCCTGGTCAAGGAACGGCTCCGCTGATGCCCAGGTCAGCGGCCATTTGTGATCATCACCCCACAGAGTTGATCTTGCCGTTGTAAGGTTCCTGCCGGAAACCGCAACGAGAATGAGGAACCAGCTCGTGATCCGACGCCCCAGGGCACTGTTAAGCGCAACCGCCGTCCTCCTCGCCACCGCCGCCCCGCTCGCGCAGCCGGCCGCCGCCGACGACGCGGGCGCCAGGCCGGCCGTCGTACGGCCGGTCTCGGGCGTCAGCCCGCTGCCCGCCGACTGCGGCGGCCCCCCGGCGGACGGCTACGTCCTCAACCCCAACACCGAGGTCCTGCCGGCGCTCGCCGCGGACCCGAGGCGGCCGCAGCGCCTGGTCACGGTCTTCCAGCAGGACCGCTGGAACCGGTACGGCAGCAACGGCGCCCTCGCCGCCGTCTCCGACGACGCCGGCCGGACCTGGACGGCCTCCAGGAACCTGCCCGCCTTCTCCCGCTGCAACGGCGGCACGGCGGCCAACGGCGGCGACTACGACGTCACCACCGACCACTGGGTCACCGTCACCCCGTCAGGGGCCGCGATCGCCGCGTCGCTGTCGATGTCCCGCGCCGGCGACGTGACCGCGATCCTGGTCTCCAGGTCCGGCGACGGCGGAAGGACCTGGGGCCCGCCGGTGACGCTGCAGCGCGACGACACCGTGCGCTTCTTCAACGACCGGCCCTCGGTGACCGCCGACCCCTACCGGCCAGGCGTGGTCTACGCGGTGTGGGACCGCATCGACGACCAGTCCACCGAGGCCGAGCCGAACTGGATCCAGCCCGTCTACCTGGCCAAGTCCACCGACGACGGGCGTACGTGGACGACCAGCAAGGTGTTCGACGTGCCGAAGAACAGCGGCGTCATCGGCACCCAGCTCGTCGCCCTCCCGGACGGCACGCTGCTGATCGGCATGCACCACGAGACCATCGACGAGGGCTTCACCCAGGTCATCCGCTCCACCGACGGCGGCAGGACCTGGTCGAAGACCCTGGACGTGCCCGCCCCCCATGGCCGTCGGCCCCCGCATCCCCGACCCCGACGACTCGGGCGACCCCATCAGGAACGCCGCCCTCCCGCTGCTCGCCGCCCAGCCGGGCACCCAGGCCGTGCACGCGACCTGGCCCAGCCGGGACGCCGACGGCACCTTCCACGTGGCCTACGCGCGCTCGGCCGACGGCGGGCGTACGTGGTCGAAGCCGGTTCGCATCGACAGGACGCCCACGGGTTCGGCCGCCGTTCCCGCGGTGGCGGTGTCGCGGACCGGCACCGTGGCGGTCACGTACTACGACTTCCGCAACAACACCTCCGGCCCCGACCTGCCCACCGACCTGTGGGCCGTGACCTGCGCGAGCGGCTGCACACAGCCCGGCGCGTGGCGCGAGCAGCACATCGAGGGCCCGTTCGACAGTCGCGCGTTCCCGGCGACCAGCGTCGGACGCCTGCTCGGCGACTACACCGGCATGGTCGCGACCGGCTCCTCCTTCACCGCCGTGTACGGCGTGACGACCGGCGACGCCGCCAACCCGGTGGACCTGCACAGCGCCACCTTCTCCCGGTAGAACGCCCGAAAGCGTGGTTCCGGGGAATGTCCGGAACCACGCCGTCGCGTCCCCGATCAAGCACTCAAGGACAAGCCGCCCCAGGCGGTGATCAGCCTCAGCCTCGGCATCTCCAAGGGCAGGGACAACGCGTTCGTCGACGCCGTGGACGGCCCGCAGGTCAACCACACGGCCCACGACTTCGAGTTCAACGGCGTCCGCACGAGGTCCGTGCGCCGAGGCGCGATGAGTTCCCCGGCTGCAGGGAGTCATACTCCGGAAGCAACGATGCCGAGGAGGAACTCTGATGCGTAACGTCACGTACTCGATGAGCGTCTCGCTCGACGGCTACATCGTCGGGCCCGACGGCGGCTTCGACTGGGCCGAGCCCGACCAGGAGATCTTCCGCCACCACATCGACGAGATCCGGCAGGTCGGCGTCCACCTGATGGGCCGGCGGCTGTACGAGACCATGCTCTTCTGGGAGACCGCCGACCAGGAGCCGTCGATCGACGACGACACCCGCGAATGGATCAGGCTCTGGAACCCGCTCCCCAAGGTCGTCTTCTCCACCACGCTGGCGGAGGTGCGGGGCAACGCCCGCCTGGCCTCCGGTGGCCTCGCCGAGGAGATCGAGCGGCTGCGCGCCGAGCCGGGGGAGGGGGAGATCGCGATCGGCGGCGCCACCCTCGCCGCCGAGGCCGCCGAGGCCGACCTGATCGACGAGTACCGGGCCGTCGTCTACCCGGTGCTGGTGGGCGGCGGCATCCCGTACTTCCCGCAGGGCAAGCGGCAGGTGGAGCTCGACCTCCTCGAAACCCGCCCCTTCCCCTCGAAGGCCGTCGCCTACCGCTACCGCGTGCGGCGCGCGTGAGCGACCCGGCCGGCTCACCCCGGGCAGGCTCTGATCGAGCAGGCACCCGGCTGAGGAAACGACCGGCCATTCTTCTCTAAGCGCTTTACGGGCAGGCGGCAACCCTCCTATCGGCTCCCCCATCAATGGCCTGACCTGCTGAAATATCCCTATATATCGGGAAATTACGATTTTCGCCTACTTCCAGTGCGCATGTCAGTCAAGGGGTTGTTTGGGGCAAAAGTCGAACACATAATCGTGGGCGCCGAAGCAGCCACGGGCGGGGGGACTCGCCCAAGTACGCCCGCCCGTGGGCCACTTACTGCAAACAGGGAGTGTGTACCCAGATGCGCGCACGATCCATCCTGGCCGTCTTATCCTGCGCGGCCGCCCTGCTGAGTGTCGTCACCACCCCGGCCTCCGCCGCCGCGCCCCCGTCCCCGGACCTCGCCTTATCCGAGCCCACCGAGGGCTCCGACCAGCCCGCCCGCAAGAAGGGCGCGAAGGCCGTCCAGCACAGGGCACCGGACTGCCCGACGCCCAAGGAAGGCGAAACGGCCGCCTGTCTCCAGGTCGTCACCCCGAAGGCCCCCTTCACCCAGCAGCGCCCCCGTGCGCAGGTGAAGGACATCCTGCCGATTCCGGACTGGTGCATCGAGAACGCCTTCACCGGTGTGTGGGCCCTGCGTACCTCGGCGTGCGAGATCACCGGGTTGCTCTACACCACGTACCGCGTCGTCAACGGCGTGCGCACGGTGACCGGCGAGGCGTCGCTCAACGTCATCAACTACAGCTACAGCTCCACGGACCTGCCCGACTGGGGGCACCAGATCGAGCTGTCGGCCTATCAGGGCTGGGGTGACGCCCTGGCCGCCACCCTGTCGGGCACGACCACCGCGAGCGGCTCCTGCACCACGGCCGGGGCCACCTTCCCGTCCCGCCCGATCTCCCCGCTGGGCACCTGGATCCAGGGCGAGTCGTACTTCAGCACCACCGCCACCGCCCCCGGCGCGATCGGCGCCTGCACCACCACCTGGTCGCTCACGTTCACCAACGGCGCCTACACCCCGGCCGGCATCGGCTTCGACATGAGCGAGATCCGCTGCGACAACGCCACGGCCGGCCGGGCGGCCATCGGCTGCGTCGTGCCGTGGTACGCCTCCGAGCTGGTCTACAGCCAGAGCCTCTACCCGTCGCTGGCCTCGCACGTCTCGCGCGCCCAGGCGTCCGGGCTTCCCGGAGCGACCTTCGACGCGCCGCTGACGCGTACCACCAACGAGACGATCATCAACACCAACCGCAGCCTCGCCTGCGGCGACGCCCCGTCGATCAGCGGGCTGAGCTGCGACGAGTACCCCATCGCCCGCTCGTACGAAGGGCTGAGCTCCGGCGGCACGCGGCGGACGTTCGACGGCTGCAACTTCAACCTGCCCGGTCAGACCGGCCCGACCGGCGTGTCCGTGTGCATGATCACCGCTACCGAGAACAACGCGCAGGGCGGCCTGAACACCCAGTTCTTCCGCCGTGAGCGCGTCCTGGACGGCGATCCCTTCCGGGTCACCGTGGGCACGTGACATCCTGCTGAAGCTCGATGGGCCCTGCCGTGCCCGGCGCGGCAGGGCCCGCTCGCGGAGGAGGCGAGATGGACGCGTCAGCCGAGGTGCGCGTGAGCGACCACGCCTTCGGGCTGCTGGACGACGGCGACCTGCCGATCGGGACGGCCGACTACGCCAACGGGCTGATCATCGTGATGTCGGCCGGTGCGCTTCTCTACACCGGCATCGACACCGGCACCGTCCACGTCACCCTCACGCTCGCCGAGCCGCCCGGCGACATCGACGCCTCCTGGGAGGACGTGGTCGAGGCGAGCGTGCACGCGCCACGCGGCCGGCTCCGCCTCGACTCCCCTGACAACGGCCCCGTGCCAGCCGTCCCCCTGCTCAGCGCGGCGGGTCCCGGCTGGTACCGGGTTCTGGCCTGCGTACGCGGCCGGGACCGTCACTTCGACGCCGTGCACGACGACCCCGGCGAGGCGTACCACCTGTGGGTGTGGCCCGCCCCACCGGCGCCGGCCGCCCTCATCCGCACCACCGACCGCTGCGGCGCCGCCCTGCGCGCCACCCCGGTCCGGCCCGCGCCACAGCAGGCGACCGGGCAGGAGGCCGGGCAGGAGGCCGGGCAGGGGACTGGGCAGCGGACCGGGGACCGGCTGGACGAGGCGCTACGCAGGGCGACCGGGCGGCCGCCGAAGGAGTGAGACACGCTCTTCGGCCCGGCCTTCGCCGAAAGGCGAAGGCCGCGTCATGACCACCACCTCGGCACAGGACCGGTGACGACGGTTGTCGCGGCCGAGCTGATCGCCTCCTCCATGGGCCTCGGCTTCCTGCTCATCGACAGCCGGAACACCGGCAGGACCGACATCCTGCTGCTGGGCAAGGATCTATAGATACCGCACTTGAAAACAATCTTCCACATGAACGACTTGTTAGAAAATTTCTTCCCAAATCTTCTTGACCTGGGCCGTTGACACTGGGAAAGCTGTGGCGGGAGTGCCGAAAGGTGAAAGGACCGCTCCCTCCATGGTCACCCTCCGCCCCTTCCAGCCAGGCGACGAGACCCCCCTGGTCGAAGCCTGGAACCGCAGCATGCCCGCCGACCCCACCACGGCCGGCTGGTTCAGGGACTGCGTGCTGCTCGACCCCAACTTCGACCCCGAGGGCCTGCGCGTGGCCGTGAACGGGGACGACGTGGTGGGCTGTGCGTACGCCGTCCGCCGCCTGATCCCGTTAGCGCCCGGCACCGGCCTGGAGCCGGACGCCGGCTGGATCCCGTTCTTCTTCGTCGTCCCCGAGCACCGCGGCGGCGGCCTCGGCCGGCGGCTGCTGCAGGAGGCGGTGGCGTTCCTGGAGGGCCTCGGCCGCACGAAGGTGGAGTTCTCCTCCTACACCCCCCACTACGTGCTGCCGGGCGCGGACGCCGAGCTGTACCCCGCCGGGTTCCGGCTGCTCGGCGAGCTGGGCTTCCAGACGCTCTACTCGCCGGTCGCCATGGACCGCACGCTCGTCGGCTACCAGACCCCGCCCGGCGTGCACGACCTGCGCCGGCAGCGCGAGCGCGAGGGCTACGTCTTCCGCAGCCCCGAGACCGGCGAGCTGCCTGAGCTGATCAGGTTCGCCGCCGACGCCTTCAACCCCGACTGGGGCGAGGCGATCAGGCAGCACCGCGACCCCGCACGCATCGTGATCGTGAAAAGGGATCACATCGTGGGCTTCGCCCTGTACGCCGCCTACCGCGGTATCCCCGAGCGGTTCGGCCCCTTCGGCGTCGACCCCGGCCTGCGCGGCACCGGTCTCGGCAAGATCCTCCTCCACCTGACCATGACCAGGATGCGCGCCGAAGGGCTGCACTCGTCCTGGTTCCTGTGGACCGGCGCGACCAGCCCGGCAGGCCACCTCTACACCAAGGCCGGCTACGAGATCACCAGAAAGTTCCACGTGATGAGGCGATCCGCATGACACACGTACTCGCCATCGGGGCCCACGCGGGCGACATGGACCTGACCGCCGGCGCGGTGCTCGCCCAGCACGTGCTGCGCGGCGACCGCGCGACGCTGCTGCACCTGACGCTCGGCGAGCGCGGCCACCCCCGCATGACGGTGCCCGACTACGCCAAGCAGAAGCGCGAGGAGGCCGAGACGTTCGCCGAGAAGATCGGCGCCGCCGTGCGCTTCCTCGACTACGAGGACGGCCTGCTGCCCGAGGACGACGGGACCAAGATGCGCGTCGGCGACATGATCAGGGAGCTGAAGCCGGACGTCATCCTCACGCACTGGAGCGCGTCGATCCACAAGGACCACGCCCGCACCCACCGCATCGTCGAGGACGCCCGCTTCTACGGCGGCCTGAAGACGCTGGAGCGCGAGCACGAGGCCTACTGGGCGAACGAGCTTTACTACGCCGACAACTGGGAGGACGCCGACGGCTTCGCGCCCGACACGTTCGTCGACCTGAGCGAGGAGGCGTACGAGATCTGGTCGCAGGCCATCACCGGCTACGCCTACGCCAGGGGCGAGACCTACGGCTTCCCGTACGTCGACTACTACCGCGCGCTGACCATCGTGCGCGGCGCGCCGGCCGGGTTCAAGCGGGCCCAGGCGTTCGCCGCGCCGAAGGGCTCGCGTCAGCTGCGCACGAAGTACTTCGGCAAGGGGGCGTAGGCATGAGACGACCGGTGATGAGGCCAGTGAGCAGGGCAGTGGCGATGGCGGCCGCTCTCGCGCTGGCCCTGGCGGGCTGCTCCGGCGGCGGGGGCGGCGGTGGCGGCACGGCCAAGAGCGGGGACGCGCCGCCGCTGGTGATCCACGCCGTGGACGCGGGCACATTCCAGGAGGACTTCAACCCGTACCACCTCGAAGGCGTGAACTTCGGGACCAGCGGGATGATCCACGAGACCCTCATGTACTTCAACAAGCTCAAGCCGGGCGAGATCACGCCCTGGCTGGCGCTGGAGCACGAGTGGTCGAAGAAGGGCAAGGCGGTCACGTTCACGCTGCGGCAGGGCGTGAAGTGGTCCGACGGGCAGCCGTTCACCGCCGACGACGTGGCGTTCACCTTCGACATGCTGAAGAAGCACGCCTCGCTCAACAGGAGCGCGCTGGACATCGCCGGCACCGAGGTGCTCGCGCCCGACAAGGTGCGCATCGACTTCGGCGCCACCTCCTACGCCAAGCTGTACGACATCGCCGGCAACTCGCCCATCGTGCCCAAGCACATCTGGGAGAAGGAGAACGACCCGGCCACCTTCACCAACCCCAAGCCGGTCGGCACCGGGCCCTACACGCTGTCGAAGTTCTCCTCCCAGCTGTACGAGCTGGTCAAGAACCCGTCCTACTGGCAGCCCGGCAAGCCCGAGGTGCCGGTGCTGCGCTTCCCCGCGTACACCGCCAACGCCCTGCAGACCGCGTTGCAGCAGGGAGAGGTCGACTGGGCGGGCGCGTTCGTGCCCGACATCGACAAGATCTACGTGCAGGGCAAGCCGGAGCAGAACAAGTACTACTTCCCGCCTGAGGGCCTGGTCACGCTGCTGCCCAACCTCACCCATCCGGTGCTGGGCAAGCCCGAGGTGCGGCAGGCCATCAGCCTCGCCATCGACCGGGACAAGATCGTCAAGGTGGCCGAGCGGGGCTACACCACGGTCGCCCACCCGACCGGCGTGACGATGCCGGGCGGCGAGGCGTACGTGCCGCAGGAGTACCGCGACGCCGCCTTCAAGGTGGACATCGACAAGGCCAAGGAACTGCTCAAGGGCATCGACCCGGCGCAGCTGAAGTTCCAGCTGCTGGTGCCGTCGCCGTACACCGACTGGGTGAACGCCGCGCAGCTCATCCGCGAGGACCTCGCCAAGATCGGCATCACCGTCGAGACCAGGGGAGTGGCCTTCCAGGACTGGGTCTCCAAGGTCGGCAGGGGCGACTACGACCTGTCGATCAGGGGCACCCAGGCCGGGCCCACCCCGTACTTCCAGCTCCGCACGCTGCTCTACGGCAAGCTGGCCACGCCCGTCGGTGAGCCGGCCACCGGCAACTACGAGCGCTGGAAGGACGAGACGACCGACAAGCTCATCGCCGAGTACGCCGCCACCGAGGACCTCGCCGAGCAGCAGGCCGCCACCCAGGGCCTGGGCAAGATCATGGTGGAGAAGCTGCCCGCGCTGCCGCTGTTCTACAGCCCGTCCTGGGCGCAGTTCCGCACGAACAAGTACGTCGGCTGGCCGTCCGAGCAGGACCCGTACGCGATGCCGTCGCCCTACACCTCGCCCGACGCGGCCGTGGTGCTGCTGAGACTGAAGCCGGCCGGCACGTGAGGTTCCTGGCCAGGCGGCTCGGCTTCTACCTCCTGACGGCCTGGGCCGCCATCACGCTCAACTTCCTGATCCCCCGGCTCATGCCGGGGGATCCGGTCGAGCTCCTGGTCGCCCGCATGAAGGGGAACGTGGAGCCGGCCGCCATCGACGCGATGCGCAAGGCGTTCGGCATCAGCGACGCCGGCCTGTGGCAGCAGTACGTGGACTACCTGGTCAACCTCGCCCACGGCGAGCTGGGCCGGTCGATCACGTTCTTCCCCACCGAGGTCTCCACGGTCATCGCCGACAGCCTGCCGTGGACGATCGGCCTCGTCGGCGTCGCCACGCTGATCAGTTACCTCATCGGCACCGCGCTCGGCGTGATCATGGCGTGGAGGCGCGGCACCTGGCTCGACGGCGTGCTGCCGGCCGCCACGTTCATGCACGCGGTGCCGTACTTCTGGGTCGCGCTGGCGCTGGTGTTCGTCTTCGGCGTGACGCTGCAGTGGTTCCCGGTCAGCCGCGCGTACGGGCTGGAGGTGACGCCCGGCTGGGACGGCGAGTTCATCCAGAGCGTGCTCTACCACGCCGCGCTGCCCGCGATCACCATCGTGATCGCCTCCATGGCCGACCGCATCCTCGGCATGCGCAACGTCATGGTGACCACGCTCGGCGAGGACTACGTGGTGATGGCCGAGGCCAAGGGCCTGACCTCGCGCCGGGTCATGTGGGCCTACGCCGCCCGCAACGCGATCCTGCCCAACATCACCAGCTTCGCGCTGTCGCTCGGCTTCGTGGTGGGCGGCTCGGTGCTGACCGAGATCGTCTTCTCCTACCCCGGCATCGGCTCGATGCTGCTCAAGGGCGTGGAGAACGAGGACTTCCCGCTCATGCAGGGCATCTTCCTCGTCATCTCGCTGGCCGTGCTCGTCGCGAACTTCCTGGCCGACCTGGCGTACGTGGTGCTCGACCCCCGGACCAGGCAGGAGTCGGAATGAAGATCAAGATCGGGGCCGGGATCCTCGTCTTCTTCGCGCTGGTGGCCGTGTTCGGGCCGCTGTTCATCGGCGCCGATCCCGCCGCCACCAGCGACGCCGGGCTGCAGGGCCCGTCGGCCGAGCACTGGCTCGGCACCACCCAGACCGGGCAGGACATCCTCGTCCAGCTCGTCTACGGCGCCCGCGTCTCGCTGGGCGTCGGCGTGCTGTCGGCGCTCATCGCGACCGTGCTCGCCGTCGCGGTCGGCCTGGTCGGCGGGTACGTCGGCGGCGCCGTGGACGAGGCGCTGTCGGTGCTCACCAACATCTTCCTCGTGCTGCCCGCGCTCCCGCTCATCATCGTGCTGGCCGGCTACCTGCCGCAGCGCGGCGTCGCCTCGGTCGCCGTGGTGATCGCGGTGACCGGCTGGGCGTGGGGCGCGCGCGTCCTGCGCGCCCAGACGCTGTCGGTACGCCGCCGGGACTTCGTCCAGGCCGCCAGGGCGAGCGGCGAAGGACCGCTGCGGATCGTCTTCTTCGAGATCCTGCCGGTCCTGCTGCCCGTCATCGCCACCAGCTTCCTGGCCACCGTGGTCGCCGCCATCCTGGCCGAGGCCGGGCTGTCGTTCCTGGGCCTGGCCGACCTGTCCACCGTGAGCTGGGGCAGCATGCTGTACTTCGCGCAGAACGGGCAGGCGCTGCTCATCGGGGCCTGGTGGTGGTTCATCCCGCCCGGCCTGTGCATCGCGCTCATCGGCACCGGCCTCGCCCTGGTGAACTTCGGCATCGACGAGATCGCCAACCCGCGGCTGCGCACGATCAAGGTCCCCAGGAAGGCACGCGCATGAACGTCCTGGAAGTCCGCGACCTCGGCGTGGACTACCTGTCCGGCACCGGAGCCGTGCACGCGGTGTCGGGCGTCTCGCTCGACCTGCGCCGCGGCGAGATCCTCGGCCTGGCGGGCGAGAGCGGCAGCGGCAAGTCCACGCTGGCCAACGCGGTGGCGCGGCTGCTGCGCCCGCCCGCCACCGTCACCTCGGGGTCGGTCCTCTACCACCGCAGGGACGGCACCGCCGTGGACGTGCTAGCCCTCGGCAGGAACGCGCTGCGCTCCTTCCGCTGGAAGGAGCTGGCCGTCGTCTTCCAGAGCGCCATGAACTCCCTGAACCCGGTCAGCACCGTGGGCGCCCAGATCGACGACGTGCTGCGCATCCACGCGCCCCGCATGTCCCGCTCCGACCGCACCGAGCGGGCCGTGGAGCTGCTGCAACGCGTCGGCATCAGCGCCGACCGCCGCCGCTCCTACCCGCACGAGCTGTCCGGCGGCATGCGCCAGCGCGCCGCCATCGCCATCGCGCTCGCGCTCAACCCCGAGATCATCATCATGGACGAGCCGACGACCGCGCTCGACGTGGTCGTGCAGCGCGACATCCTCGCCGAGATCAGGGCATTGCGCGAGGAGTACGGCTTCGCGGTCGTCTTCATCACCCACGACCTGTCGCTGCTCATGGAGATCTCCGACAGGATCGCCATCATGTACGCGGGCCGGGTCGTGGAGACCGGGACGGCCAAGGCGCTGCACCGGTCGCCGAGCCATCCGTACACGCTGGGCCTGCTGCGTTCCTTCCCCCGCCTGCGCGGGCCCCGCGAGGAGCTGCTCGGCATCCCCGGAACCCCGCCCGACCTGCGCACCCCGCCGCCCGGCTGCGCCTTCCACCCCCGGTGCGGCAAGGCGTTCGAGGAGTGCTCGCAGACTCTTCCGGTGCTTCGTGCCGGGACGGACGGCGAGGTCGCGTGCCTGCTCAACGACGGGAGGGGCCTGTCATGAACACTGACATGATCGTCCTGGAGGGACGCAACCTCACCAAGCACTTCACCGCCGCCCGCGGCCCGCGCGGCCGCTTCGGCAAGCGCCCGCCGGTGCGGGCCGTCGAGGACGTCTCGATCGCGCTGCGCGCCGGCTCGGTGACGGCGCTGGTCGGGGAGAGCGGCTGCGGCAAGAGCACGGTCGCGCGGCTGCTCGCCCAGGTCTATCCGGCCACGTCGGGCGAGGTGCTGCTGCGCGGCGAGCCGGTACGCGCCCATCGCGGGGCCGCGTTCAAGGAGTACCGGCGCAAGGTCCAGCTCATCTTCCAGGACCCCTTCGCCTCCCTGAACCCCTTCCACCGCGTCCGCTATCACCTGGCCAGGCCGCTGCGCCTGCACGGCCACGCCCGCACCGACGCCGAGGAGCGCGAGCAGGTCGCCGAGCTGCTCGAACGCGTCAGCCTCACGCCGGTCGAGCAGTTCATGGACAAGATGCCGCACGAGCTGTCCGGCGGGCAGCGGCAGCGGGTGGCGATCGCGCGGGCGCTCGCCGTCCGTCCGGTCGCGCTCATCGCCGACGAGCCCGTGTCCATGCTGGACGTCTCCATCAGGCTCGGCGTCCTGCGGCTGCTGGAGGGGCTGGCCAGGGACAACGATCTCGCGCTGCTCTACATCACGCACGACATCGCCAGCGCCCGCTACTTCGCCGAGGACATCACGGTCATGTACGCGGGGCGGCTCATCGAGAGCGGGCCCAGCGAGGAGCTGACGCAGTCGTCGCGGCACCCGTACACGCAGCTGCTGCTCGAGTCGGCCCCCGACCCCGACCGGATGGCGGCCCCCGCGGGGAAGCGGCACGGCGAGCCGCCCAGCCTCATCGCCCCGCCGAGCGGCTGCCGGTTCCACCCGCGCTGCCCGGTGGCGCTGCCGGTCTGCTCGACGGAGGTGCCGGGACGTACGGAGCTGGGCGACGGCCACTGGACCCACTGCTGGCAGGCCGAAGCGACGGTCACCACAACGTGAACGGCAGGGCGGCGTAGACGCGGGCGGCGTCGGCGTGCAGCACGGACGCGTCGGTGAAGTAGGCGCGCCCGGCAGCCGGCGACCGGACCGCTTGATGGCGACCATCGCGGAGAGCATCGCCGCCAGCCCGCCTTGCTCGCCGGCCCACCCGGCAAAGGGAGCTTCGTCCCAGCCCTGACAGGAGGACCCCAGCTTGGTAGAACAGGCAAATGCCGACAAGACGGCACCCTCACCCCTGACAAGGAGCAGCCCGTGACCGACGACTCCCCGCTCAGCCGGATCGACACCAGCCGACCCAGCCAGGCCAGAGCGTGGAACTACTGGTTAGGCGGCAAGCACTACTACCCGGCCGACAAAGAGCTGGCCGACATGCTCGAGAAGCACTATCCCGGCATGCAGGAGATCGCGCTGCACACCCGGGCGTTCCTGCGGCGCGCGGTGCGTCACCTGGCCGAGGAGGAGGGCATCCGCCAGTTCCTCGACATCGGCACCGGCCTGCCCACCGAGGACAACACCCACGAGGTGGCCCAGCGCGTCGACCCGGCCAGCCGCATCGTCTACGTCGACAACGACCCCGTCGTCCTGCTGCACGCCCGCGCCCTGCTGACCAGCCACCCCGACGGCAGCTGCGACTACCTGGAGGCCGACGTCCGCGACCCCGACGACATCCTCACCCGCGCGGCCCGCATCCTCGACTTCACCCGCCCGACCGCGGTCATGCTGCTCGGCGTCCTCGGCACCGTACGCGACGACGACGACGCCTACGCGCTGATCCAGCGCTACATGGACGTGCTGCCCTCCGGCAGTCACCTGATGATTGAGGACGGCACCAAGACGGTCAAGCCGGAAGCGGCGGCCGAGGCCGAGCAGCTGCGCGACGACGGCCACGTCTACAGCTACGAGCTGCGCACACCCGAGCGGATCGAACGCTTCTTCGCCGGCCTGCACCTGATCGAGCCCGGCGTGGTGTCGGTGTCGCAGTGGCGCTCCGAGGAGGAGCCGGTCAACGGACTGCCTGAGCCGGTGGACGCGTACTGCGGCGTAGCTCGCAAACCCTAGATCGCTGATGTGAAAATTGGTGATCGGCTGCAGGCGTGACGAAGGGCGTCCATGGTCGGTGTGTGAAAACTGACTTGGACGCCCTTCTG
>NZ_JBEXLH010000047.1:0-69940 GCF_040609855.1 Nonomuraea sp. NPDC004580
CCGCCACCCCCGGCGCCCTGCCCGCCAGTTCGGCGCTGCCCGCGACCGTCCCTGCCGTCGCCGCGGCCGTCCACCCCGTGGAACCGGCCGAACAGACGCCCACCGAGCAGCGCACGGCCGAGACCCGCACCGACCAGGCCGACGCGGCCCCCGCTCAGCGCCCCACCGGACGCGACACCACGCCGGACGGTACCGTCCGCGACACCACAGCCGACAGCACAGCCGACGCCACAGCCGACGCCACAGCCGACTCCGCGCCGAACACCCGGCAGAACACCACCCCCGGAACCCCGCACACGGCGCCGAGGATCCAGCAGGACCCGAACGCCCCCACGACCACCGAGCAGACGGTCGCCGCCCCGCCTCGCACGGACACGACCGCGCCGCCCCCCGCCCGCCAGGTCAACGGCGACCGCCCGGCCGACGTGATCGTCCCGCCTGCCCGGCCGCACGACCTGCCGGGCCTCCCCGCTCAGGACCACGCGCCCGCGCCGAGGACCGAGAGCCCCCGCACGCAGACCCCGGACGCCCACCCGCCCGCGCAACCCGAGCGCGTCCCCGCCCAGAACGGGCACGCACCCCGGCAGGACACGGCCGCGCGGGTGCGGCCGGTGCCGGCCGGGCCCGAGCTGGGTGTGACGGGGCCGTCCGAGCGGGTGACGAACCTGCTCAGCCAGGACGGCGCGTACGAGCCGATCAGCCTCCACGCCTGGTCGAGCGCCGATCAGGCGGTCGTGCGCCGGCTGACGGACACGATGACCACGCCGACGAAGGACCTGCTGGCCGTGGCCCGCAGGCCGCACCTGGCGGAGGCGCTCGGCGACCCCCGGATGGTCCTGGTGCACTACGAGTTCCACACGTCGAGCAGGAGGACACGGACCTGGAACGTCCTCCCCGGCGACGACCTGCCGGCGTTCACGCGGGGCTCGGGCGAGGTGAGCGGGCGCCGGATCCTGCGCGAGGTGCCGGCCACGTCGCCTGAGGCGGTCGCCATCGTGCGCGGGCTGGGCGTCGAAGAGCTGATGATGTCCTGGGGCCGCGGCGGGGGCCAGCTGCTCCCGGCGCGGCTGGCGATGAACCTGGCCGCGGTGGACGCGTTCGGCCTGCAGGGGGTCCTCGACCTCAAGACGTACGGCGGGCCTTCCAGGAGTCAGACGGGCGCCAGGGACTACGCCCGCCACGGCGAGACGCTGCGCGACTTCCTGCGCACCCAGTACGAGCACACCCAGGCCGAGCTGAGCCGGCACGGCATCGAGGAGCTCGTGCTCTATCGCGGCGTGGCCTTCGACGAGGCGCACCGCATGCCGACCTTGGCCGCGGCCTCGACCGGGGACGTGGTGCCGGTTCCGCCCGGCCTGCCGCTGCAGTCGTGGACGGCGCTGCCGGGCGTGGCCAAGCGGTACACGGGCCTGGGCGACGGTGCCGTCATGGCCGCCGTGGTCCCGGCGTCTCGCGTGCTGGCGACCCCGTGGACGGGGATGGGCCAGCTGCCGCTGCACGAGTTCGTGGTGATGGCGGGGCCGGGCGACGTCACGGTGCTGCGGCCGGCGCACGTCGTCCCGGCCGACCCGGCGCTCGCCGGCCTGCTGCGCGGCCTGGGTACGAGGTGGGCGGGCGACGCCTCCACGGAGTGCGCCCAGGGGCACCGGCACAGGGGCACCGAGGGGGCCGGGCTGCTGCTGTACCACCGCGGGCCTGGCGGCGAGGTGCACGTGCTCATGCAGCTGCGCTCGCTGGAGACGCACCACGGCGGGCTGTGGGGGCCGGTCGGCGAGGCGCGCGACAGCGGTGAGGCGCCCGTCACCGCCGCGTTGCGGGGAGCGGGCGAGGAGGTGCGGCTGAACCTGGACGACGTCCAGGTGCGCTCGGTCCACCACGACGACCACGGCGGCTGGGCGTACGACACGGTGATCGCCGAGCTGCCCCACAGGGCCGAGGCGTGGCCGGCCTCCCCCGAGTCCATCGACGTGAGATGGGTGCCGTTGCGCGAGGTGGCGCAGCTGAACCTGCACCCGGACTTCGCCGCGTCCTGGCCGGAGGTCCGTACGGCGCTGGAACGCGTCGCCGCGGAGGACGCCCCGGCCTCCACCGCCGCCGCGCCGGCGGCGGGCAGGCCGCAGCCGGGGCCCGCGCCCGGGCCGCCGCACGGCGCCTGGGCCCCGGCGCTCAGCGACGGGTTCTCACCGATCGCCGACCCGCGCCCACGCAACGTCGCCGAGGCGGCGGCCATCGTCCACCGCTGGAACCCGGACGGCACGCGCGGCGTCCCCGACGACCCGCCCGGCGCCGACAGGACCGGCTCCCACAACGCCCCCGGTGACCCGCTCGACGCCCCTTCGCGCGTCGAGCGGCTGCTCAACGGCCAGGCCGACGACACCCCCGCCCCGCTGGATCCCGCCCTGGTCGCAAGCGGCCGGGATCTCATACGGCGTATGTACGTGGAGAACCACGACGACGCGACGGCGGAGGCCGTAGGCGCGATGGGGAGAATTGTCGGAACGGATGAGCCGAACCGGGCCATCCAGGGCCTGGCTGAACAATTCTTCGACAGCGTCCTGGCCGTCGATCCGCTGGTCGCGCTCTACCGGGACGCCCAGCGGCAGGGCATGGCGCCCGAGACGGCCCGCGACGAGGCCGAGCTGGCCGACGTGCTCGACCGCGCCTACCCCGCCGACCGTCACCGCTGGCTCGGGCACGAGTACGACTATCTGATGCCGTCCGCGACGCCGGAGCAGGCACGCGCGGCCGGGCTCCTGGCCGAGATGATGGGAACGCCCGAGAACGGAGCCGTCAGCGGGGCGTTCATCGACCCCGTGCGCCAGAGATACGGCATGAGCGATCTCGAGGAGCTGTATCCGATCGTGCGGGCCGCACAGGCCGAGGGCCTCCTGCCGCCGGCGACGCCCGGGCCCGGGGGCTTCCACGACGCTCTACGCCGGTTCCACCAGGAGGACCCCGCGCGGTGGTACGGCCTGCAGGGCCAGGTGAGGTACGGCCTGCCGCACCTGGACGGCCCCGCGAGCCGCATGCTCGGCGTCCTGATGGGTCTCGTCCCGCACGCGCCCCATGGATCGCGAGCCGAGACGATGCCGCTGCGGGAGCTGGCCCGCCAGACCGACCAGGCGGGCTCGGTCGAGCATCTGCTCCGCCTGGCTCTGGACGCGCAGGAGCACGGCGCTGACGTGGCCGGCACGCCGGACGTCACCGACCTGACCGAGATGCTGACAACACATCGGCAGCGTGATCCCTACCTTTGGGACGGCCTGCGGCTCGTCACCGAGCACGGCCTGCCGCTCACACGGGACGGCGAGGTACGCGCCGCGGCCAGGCTTGCTGAGCTCGCGGGCCCGCACCCGACGACGCCGATCTGGCGCTTCGACCCGCTGCGCCGGCTGGCCGACGAGAGCGGTTCCGGATACGACGTGGCGGACCTGGCGGCACGCGCGGCCGAGGCCGCGCGGAACGGGTTCGACCTGTTCGGCCCGGTCGGCCGCCATGACGTGGTCGACGCGCTGAGCCGGCCGGAGCCGCTCATGCCGCCCGCCCCCCGTGCGGACGCGCCCGGCCTGCACGGCATGTCACCCGCGGACGTACGGGAGGCCAGGAACGCCGCGGCGGCGCAGCACGCTCGGGCATATGAGGACTACCTCGGCGATCACGGGATGCGCGGCTACATGGAGCCCGGCTCCGACCTGGATCGGGCGCTCACTCCGACGGTCCGGGAGTACGTCGACTCGTTGCAGGCCCGGGTCGAGGCGTGGCGGCGCTGGCCGGATGCACCGGAGGTGTCGTTCACCCAGGACTTTCCCGCTTACCTGCGGGCGTACGAGGCGGCGGTGCGGCGCGCGGGCAGCGACGAACCGGTGATCCCTTTGATGTACGACGACGCCACCGCAGGGCTGGGTGCCCGCGGCGGCGGGCGCGGGTTCGGTTTGGAGATCGAGTTCGAGCTGCCCGGCTTCAGCAGCCGGGCCGATCTGGAGAACATCGCCCGGGACCTGCACGCCGCCGGTCTGACCGTTGACGGCGATGTGCACCCGTATCACGCGTCCTCCCGGGCCGGATACCACTCGGGTGAGAGGGGCGGGCGCGGTCTTTGGCGGCTGGAGCTGGACAGGTCGGTATCCGGCGAGCTGGTCTCACCGATCCTGTACGACGAGCCCGCGACGTGGATGAACATCCTCCTGGCCTGCGATATCATCCGGGGCTGGGGCGGCAGCGCCACGGTCAACACCGGCGGGCACGTGCACGTGAGCACCCGTGATTACGATCACCACCTGGCGAACTACGTCAGCGTGGCCGAATACGTCAGAAACCATGGCGACACGCTCTACCGGCTCGGACACAATCCGGCGACGGAGAGCCACCGGGGCCAGGCGTGGTGCCGGTTCGACCCACTGCCTGCCCACGGCTACAGCTCGATCGGCGCGGTGCGCCAGGATCACCCCCACCACTCGGCCGTGAACATGGGCGGGATGACCGAGGACACCAAGGGCCATATCGAGTTCCGCATGTGGGACGGCTCGCTCGACCCGGCCGTCATCCAGGCGCAAGTGAAGGTGTCGCTGGCCGTGGTGGAGGCCGCCTTCCGCACGGCGGCGCTCGACCTGCCGCCGAACGCGGGCGTGCGCGAGGAGCCCGGGACCCACGCCGGGCTGCGCTCCATGGGCTCCGCACCCGACCTCACCGAGGCGGGCAGCCTGTCCTTCCGCATGCTGATGGACGAGATCTTCTGGCGCACCGCTGACAAGGAGCAGCTCGCCGCCCTGTTCGCGGCGACGCGCTGGCCCGAGCGCTGGAAGCCGCCACCGCCTCCGGAGGTCCGGGTATGAGCGTGATCGTGCGGAACGTCTCCGCCGCGCGGCAGCTGCCGGCCGCGCCGCGCCACCCCGACGGCACGCCGTACCGCTACGAGATGATCCACGCCGCCGGCGCCCTGCGCGGTTACGCCGACGAGCCGGCCGAGCTGGTCGCGATGCTCATCCCCGGCTACGGCGCGCTGGGCGATGACAGCGAGCGGGCGGTGGCGCGGATCCGTCTCGCGCTGGACGTGCAGGTGCGGTTGCAGGCGGAGCTGGCGGCAGGACGGCTGGGCGAGTGCGGGCCGGAGGAACGCGCGGCGCTGCTGGGCGGCCGGCACGAGCCGCCGACGCCCGCGGAGTGGACGGCGCCGGTGCCGCTCGTGCTGATCACGTCCTACTACCGACCTGAGGGGACGTTGCCGCGGCCGTCGGGCCCGGAGGAGTCGCAGGTCTGGCTCGACCCGGCCGACGACTGGACGCTGCTCACCAGCCTGCACGCGGCGGGCGTGATCACGGTGGGGGCGCGCTCGGCGACCTGACCAAGGCGGGGTCAGCGCGCTGAACGTCGACGACCAAGGCGGAACGGGCGGCGCCGGCCCGAGAGGTCAGGCGTCGTTCGGCGGCGTGCCGGCCACCATGGGCAGGGCCCGGTCGAGACCGGTGATGCGCAGCAGCCGCGACATGAACGGGCGGGGCGACGCCAGCGCCAGGGTGATGCCCATGGGGCGGGCGCGCTGCTGCACGTCGACCAGGACGGCCAGTCCGGCGGCGTCGCAGAACGACACCTCGGACAGGTCGAGCACGAGCAGGCTGGTGCTGTAGTGCAGCGCGCCCAGCAGTTGCTCGCGCAGGTCCGCACTGGTGAACAGGTCGATCTCGCCGTAGAGGCGCAGGATGGTCGGCTGCCCGGGGCCCGCCACGCCGAGCGGGGCGGTGTCGATGACCTTCATGAGAACTCCCCCCTCGGCCGGCCAGGACATGGGCGTCGCCCCTGGTCAGCGCCACCGGTGAGTCGGACTGGGGCGACGCCGGCGGGAGGCGCCGGCGCCCGAAAGTCCTCGGTCCTCCCAATGTATCCCGCTGCTTTCCCGATGCCGTCCCAGCCAAGGAATCGAGGCGGATGGCATGCAGGAAATTTGACGAAAGGGCTGGCCGGAACGGGCGTGACGCCGCCCGTACCGGCTGGATGAAAGTTTCACGGCGCATTGACAGAGGGAAAGCGCTTTCCTACGGTGGCGCTACTCACGGACACGGACGTGGTCACTCATGTGAGCGGTGCGCACTCGCTGGGGGGAATCCGGCGTGCGGGTCATCCCGTACGCGCCGGACCGGCAAGGACCCGGCTGCCGACAGCAGCCCGGCATCCGACGACGAAGATGGGACGAGCATGAGACGAGCAGTCGTGTTACGCGTCGGCGCGGCACTCGCCGCGGCGGTCACGGCCGCGGCGGTCGGCGCGGCCGTGCCGATGTTGCAGGCGGCGGCCGCACCGGCCGCGGCGGCCGGCAACGCCACCGGCTTCGCCTCCGCCAACGGCGGGACCACCGGCGGCGCGGGCGGCCAGACCGTACGAGCCACCACGGGCACCGCGATCCACCAAGCCCTCTGCAGCCGGGCCAGCAGCAGCACCCCGATCACCATCCAGGTCGAGGGCACGATCAACCACGGCAACACCAGCAAGGTGTCCGGCAACAGCTGCAACACCGCGGCCGGCGTGATCGAGCTCAAGCAGATCAGCAACGTCACGATCATCGGGGTCGGCAACGGCGCCGTCTTCGACCAGCTCGGCATCCACATCCGCGAGGCGAGCAACATCATCATCCAGAACGTCACGGTCAGGAACGTCAAGAAGTCGGGCTCGCCCACCTCCAACGGCGGCGACGCGATCGGCATGGAGAGCGACGTCCGCAACGTGTGGGTCGACCACGTCACGCTGGAGGCGTCGGGCGGCGAGTCGGAGGGCTTCGACGGCCTGTTCGACATGAAGAACAACACGCAGTACGTGACGCTGTCGTACAGCATCCTGCGCAACTCTGGCCGCGGCGGGCTGATCGGCTCCAGCGAGAGCGACCGCTCCAACGGGAACGTCACCTTCCACCACAACCTGTACAGCAACATCGACTCGCGTACGCCCCTGCTGCGCGGCGGCATCGCCCACATGTACAACAACCACTACCGGAACCTGCATGAGTCCGGCATCAACTCGCGGGCCGGCGCCCGGGCGAAGGTGGACAACAACTACTTCGAGGACTCCAAGGACGTCCTCGGCACCTTCTACACCGACGAGGCCGGCTACTGGCAGGTCAGCGGCAACATCTTCGACAACGTGACCTGGGGCGGCCGCGACGCCGAGCACAACCCGGCCGGCCCGAACCCGCAGTCCAACACCAGCGTGAGCGTCCCCTACTCCTACACCCTCGACGGCGCGAGCTGCGTGCCCGACATCGTGAACCGGACGGCGGGCGCCAACAAGGGCCTGCAGGTGTCGAACGGCAACTGCACCCCGACCCACCCGCCGACCGACCCGACCGACCCGCCCACCGACCCCACGGACCCGCCCACGGACCCGCCCGGCGGCACGAACCTCAGCCTCGGCGCGGGCTCCGACGGCTCCAGCAAGGCCGGCGGCACGAGCTACGGCGACGTGCGTGACGGGAGCATGAGCACGTACTGGTCGCCGTCCGGCTCGACCGGCGACATCTCGATCAAGTGGGGCTCGGCGACGACGGTCGGCCGGGTCGTGATCCGCGAGGCGTCCGGCGCGACCGGCGCCATCGGGTCGTGGCAGCTGCTCAACGCCGACAACGGGGCCGTGCTGAAGTCCGGCACCGGGGCGGGCACGATCAGCTTCACGCCGACGTCGCTGAAAAAGGTGACGTTCCGGATCACCGGCTCGAACGGCACCCCCAGGGTCGCCGAGTACGAGACCTACTCCTCCTGACCGGGAGCCGCCGCGCCGCCCCTTGGTCAGGCGGCGCGGCGGCGGCGCCGGGGATCGGCGAGGACGGCGGCGCCGTAGCTCGCGTCGTGCGGGTTGACGTCGGTGCCCGGTGCCACGACCTGGTCGATCCGGTCGAGCACGTCGGACGCCAGCACGACGTCCGCGGCCTGGAGCTGGTCGTGCAGATGCTCCGCGGTACGCGGGCCGATGATCGCCGCGGTGACCGCCGGGTGCGTGGTGACGAACGCCAGGGCGAGCTGGATCAGCGTCAGGCCGGCCTCGTCGGCGATGCCGGCCAGCGCGGTGGCGGCGTCGAGCTTGGCCTGGTTGGCGGGGACGGACAGGTCGTAGTGGGCCAGGGTGTGACCGAACGGCATCGTCCGGGTGCGGTGGCTGGACGCCTGCGCCGCGTCCCGCCGCCACCGCCCGGTCAGCCAGCCTCCGGCCAGCGGGCTCCAGGCGAGCACCCCCATCCGGTACGTCTCGCAGGTGGGCAGCACGTCGGCCTCGACGCCGCGGACGAGCAGCGAGTACGGCGGCTGCTCGCAGACGAACCGCTCACGGCCCCGCCGCTCGGCCGTCCACTGCGCCTCGACGACGGCCGAGGGCGTGAACGTCGACGATCCGGCATAACGGATCTTGCCGGCACGGACGAGGTCGGTGAGCGCGCCGAGCGTCTCGTCGATGTCGGTGGCCGGGTCGGGCCGGTGCACCTGGTAGAGGTCGATGTGGTCGGTGCCGAGACGGCGCAGGCTCTCCTCGCAGGCCCGGATGATCCAGCGCCGGGACGCGCCACGCTCGTTGCGTCCGGGGCCCATGGGGCTGGACACCTTGGTCGCCAGGACGACGTCGTCGCGCCGCCCGGCGATCGCCTTGCCGACGATGACCTCGGACTCGCCGTCCGAGTAGACGTCGGCGGTGTCGATGAGGTTGACGCCGGCGTCGAGTGCCGTACGGATGACGCCGATCGAGGCGTCGTGGTCGGGGTTACCCCACCGGCCGAACATCATCGCGCCCAGGGACAACGTACTGACCTGGACTCCTGTGCTTCCGAGCGTGCGGTAGCGCATGGCGGGACCGCCTTTCGTGATCGAGTGATGGCACGGCGGGGCGTCTGCTACCGTCGCGGATAAGCGGAGTCGGGTCCGCTTATTTGGAGACTAAGCGGACCCGGCTCCACATAGCAACTCGGAAGAAGGACGACTCCATGCCTGAGTCCGGCCGGCCGATGCGGGCCGACGCGCGGGCCAACGAGGACAAGCTGCTCGCCGCGGCGGCCTCGGCCTTCGCGCGCGACGGCGCCGCCGCCACCCTGAAGCAGATCGCGAGGGACGCCGGCGTCGGGATCGCCACCCTCTACCGGCGCTTCCCCACCCGCGAACTGCTGGTCGACGCCACCTACCGCTATGAGACGGCCAGGCTCGCCCACCGCCCCGCCGCCCTGCTCGCCGAGCTGCCGGCCGACCGTGCCCTGCGAGCGTGGATGTCGGAGGTCCTCGACCACCTGGTCACCAAGCAGGGCATGGCCGACACGCTCAAGACGCTGCTGCGCGGCGACGCGGAGCTCGGCTCGCAGACCCGCGAGCAGCTCACTGCCGCGGTCGAGGGGTTGCGCCGCGCCGGGACCGATCAGGGGGTGCTGCGGGAGGACGTACCGGCGGGCGACATCCTCATGGCGCTGGCCGGCGTCACCCTCGCGGCCGGCGACCCCCGCCAGCGGGACCAGGCGGAACGCCTGCTCGACCTGCTGATGGACGGTCTCGCCCCTTGACCAGGCGGCGGCCGACGAGTTGCATGGGGAGTTCGATGCAGCGGTGGCTGAGCCAGCTGAGCGGCAGCAGCAGCGCCAGGAAGAGCGCGCCCGCGCCGAGCTGGGCAGCCGCCGGCGCGGCGCGCAGCTCGCCCACCACCCGCATGAGGATCAGCAGCAGCGGCAGGTGCACGAGGTAGAGGGAGTAGCTGATCGTGCCGAGCCAGGTGAGCGCGGCGGGCAGCGTACGGGACCGGCAGGCCATGGCGGCGGCGAAGGTGAGCACGGCCAGCAGGATCGTCAGGCCCCACACCTTCGGCTGCACCCACCACCAGCCGGCGTTGCGCGCCCACAGCGGCAGCGCGGCCACCAGCAGGCCGGTGGCGGCGACCGGCCAGAGCGGGCCCGCGCCGCGTTCCCACCGGTGCACGGCCGTGCCGGCGAACATCACCGCCAGGATCGCCGCACCGAACCAGGGGACGCGGCTGCTCAGCAGCACCAGCGCGAGCGCCATCACGCCCAGCGCGCAGGCCGCCACCGTACGGCCCCGCCCCGACACCACGCACGCGAGCCCGACCGCGTACAACCCGAACGTCACCCAGGACAGCCACCCGCCCGACAGCGGCGGCGCGATCATGGCCAGCCCCGCGGCCAGGCCGAGCACCGCGAACAGGCCGGGTAGCAGCCCCCACCTGTCCCGCACGCCCGCCGTGAACAGCGCGGCGGCCAGCAGGTAGAACACCATCTCGTACGACAGCGTCCACATGGTGTTCAGCACGCCCGCGGTGCCCACGGCGTCCATGAGCATGGTGGCGTGCGCGGCCACGGAGGACAGGTCGCGCGGCACCTCGGCCCGTACGGGGATCCACCAGGCGAGCACGAGCACCAGCGCGATCATCGCCAGGTAGAGCGGATAGAGGCGGAAGAACCGGCCGATCCAGAAGGCCCGCACGTCACCGTGCCGCTCCAGCGAGGCGGGGATGATGTAGCCGCTGACCAGGAAGAACACCAGCACGCCATAGACGCCGAGATTGAACGCGGTGGGCCGCAGCCACGGCATGGCCCAGGTGCACAGGTGCTCCCCCACCACCGCGAGAGCGCCGAGCCCCCGCAGGGCGTCCAGCCAGGCGAGCCGGGCGGGGGCCGCTGACGCGGTGCGAGAGGTGACGGATAAAGCAGGGGACATGAGGATCAAAGTATCGGAACCGCCGCTCTGATGTTCGTGGAGACCGAGGAGTTCGCCGAGGAGCTGGAGGCCATGGGCGAGCTGGAGCAGCGGGCCGCGTACGAGGCGGTGGGGCGGTGGTTCGCCGAGCACGCCGACGAGATCACCCACCACGCCGCACCTGGCGCCCACCGAGGCCGGGGACGCCGACGAGCGGGCCCTGCACCTGACCACCAACCCGGCCCAGCAGGCCCTGCTGGAACAGCGGCTCACCTGGGACTGACGGTTGTGGTCGATGCCGGCGCGACGACGTCACGAGGGGAGCGCGTCAGTGATCACCCCTTGAGCCCGGTGTGCGCAAGCCCTTCGATGAACTGGCGCTGGGCCAGGACGAAGACGATCAGGATCGGCACGGCGGTCATCGAGGCGGCGGCGAGCTGCACGTTCCACAGCGGCCCTCCATAGGCGTCGACGAACTGGGTGAGCGCCTGGGGCAGGGTGAACATGTCGGGCGTCGACAGGTACACGATCGGCTCCAGGTAGAGGTTCCACGAGTGCAGGAACGTGAAGATGGCGACGGCGCCGAGCGCGGGCTTCGCCAGCGGCAGCGCGACCCGGTAGAAGGTGCCGAAACGGCCCAGGCCGTCCACCCTGGCGGCCTCCTCCAGCTCGCCCGGCAGGGTGAGGAAGAACTGCCGCATGATGAACGTGGCCAGCACGCTCGGCGCGCCCAGGATCGGCACGATGATGAGCGGCCAGTGGGTGTTGATCAGGCCGAGCCGGTTGAACATCTGGAACAACGGCACGATCGTGACCTCGCTCGGGATGAGCAGGCCCACCAGCACCACGACGAACAGCACGTTCTGGCCGGGGAAGCGGATGCGGGCGAAGGCGTAGCCGGACATCGCGGCAACCGCCATCGTGCCGGCGGTGACGACGAGGGAGATGTAGAGGCTGTTGAGGTACTGCTGCCCGAACGGCTGCATCTCGAAGACGCGGGCGTAGCTGGACAGGTCCCACACCTGGGGGATGAGGGAGAAGTCGAAGACCTCGCTGATGGGCTTCATCGACGTGGTGATCATCCACCAGGTCGGGAAGACGAACGGCACGCACAGGACGCAGAGGACGGCGTACAGGATGAGCTTAAGTCTCAAGGTAGACCCACTTCCTCCGCATGCGCCACTGCACGAGGGTCAGCGCCCCGACGATGAGGAACAGCAGCACGGAGATCGTCGCGCCGTACCCGAAGTGATGGAACGGGAAGGCCTGCTGGTAGAGGTAGTAGACGAGGACGGTGGTCGAGGTGCCCGGGCCGCCCTGAGTGAGCACGGCGATCTGCGCGAACACCTGCAGCGAGCCCACGACGGTGATGATCGAGGTGAGCAGGATCGTGGGGCTGATGAGCGGCACCGTGATGCGGCGGAACCTGGTCCACGCGCCGGCGCCGTCGAGCTGGGCGGCTTCGTAGAGCTGCTTCGGCACGCCCTGGAGCGCGGCGAGGAAGAGCACCATGTTGAGGCCGACGTTCTTGATCACCTGGACGACGATCACCGACAGCATGGCGGTGCCCGATTGGCGCAGCCAGTTGGGGCCGCCGCCGAACACGGCGTTGATGCCGCCGGACGGCTGCAGCAGGAACTGCCAGACGATCGTCCAGGCCACCAGCGACACCAGCACCGGCGAGAAGAACAGCGCGCGGAACACCACGGTGCCGCGCAGCCGCTGGTTGAGCAGCACCGCGAGCAGCAGCGCCAGCGTCAGGTTGAGCACGACCAGGCCGACGGAGAAGATCGCGGTCGCGGTCAGCGAGTCGCGCAGCTGCGGGTCGGCGGCCAGCTTGGCGTAGTTGTCCAGGCCGACGTACTCGAACGTACCGGCCAGGACGTTCCACTCGTTGAGGCTGAACCAGCCGACGAGCGCGAGCGGCAGCAGCACGAACAGCACGCTGCCGACGAGTTGCGGGGTGATGAGCAGGTAGCCGACCAGGTAGTCGCGGCGCCGTACGGTCCAGAAGCGGCCGGCGGTGCGCGGCTCGGCGCTGCCTGCGGTGAGCACGGCCATCCTCACGACCCCAGCAGGGGCTGGATCTTCGCGCACACCCCGTCGAGCACCGTCTTGGGGTCGGCGCCGGGCTGCCACAGCGCGTCGAGCGCGGCGCGGCCGGTCTGGATGAGCTCCTCCTGGCCCTTGTGGCTGGGTTTGACCACCCCGTTGGGGATGCCGTCGATGACGACCGCCTGCAACTGCTCGGGCTTGAGCAGCGGGTTCGACGTGGCCAGCGTGTCCACGTTGAGCAGCGAGGAACGGGCGGGCGGGAAGAACCGGGCGAGCTTGGCGGAGTTCTCCGGGTTGGTGAAGTAGCCGAGGAAGTCGGTGGCCACCTCGGCGTTCGGCGACTTCTTGATGACGCCGATGCCGGCCTGGCCGATCACGGAGTACTCGCCGGCGGGGCCGTGCGGCAGCGGCAGCAGCGTCCAGTCGAACGTCGCGTCCTTCAGCAGGCCGGCCCGGGAGATCTGGGTGATGATCATGGCGGCGTCGCCGGAGTAGAAGTCGACCGTGGTGCCGGGTCCCGGCAGCGCCTTGGCCGTGAAGATCGACTTGTGCAGGAACGTCATCGCCTCGACCATGGGCGGCTGGTTGAAGCCGCAGGTCGTGCCGTCGTCGCTCCACGCCTCGGCGCCCCAGCCCTCCCACAGGGAAGCCAGGTTCGTCCAGTTCTTGTAGTCCCAGTCGCCGACGACCAGCCCCGCCTTGCCCTTCGCTGCCACGGCGGAGGCCGCGTCCATGGCCTCCTGCCAGGTCCAGCCCTTGGCGGGCACTTTCCTGCCCGCCTCGCGCAGCAGGTCGGTGTTGACGAACACGCCGAAGGGCGAGGTGGAGAACGGGTAGGCGTACAGCTCGCCGTCCTTCTGCCACAGCCGGGTCGCGGCGGGCACCAGCTCGCCGACGTTTTGGATCTTGCTGGTGAGCGGCGCGAGCGCGCCGGACTCCACGAAGTCGGGGGCCGAGCCCTCCAGGATCCAGGCCAGATCGGGCGCCTTGCCGCCGGCGATCTGCGTCGTGAGCGTGGTGGTGTAGCTGTCTATCGGGATCGACTCGAACGTGACCTTCGCCTTGGTGTAGCCGGCGGCGATCTCGTTGAACAGCTTGAGGTGGTCCTCGTTGGCCGTCCAGATCGACATGCGCAGCGTCGCGGGGCCGGCCGGCGCCGCCGCCTGTTCCCCGCCGCTCCCGCAGGCGGCGGCCAGGGTCAACAAGGCGACGGCGGGGATCATTGCCCTCATGGTGGGGTCTCCCTAATACGCGGTGACAGCGGGCCAGCGCAGCTCGACGCCGTCCCGGGTGAGCCTGTGCTGGAAGTCGGCGAGCAGGGGCTCGCTCTCTCGTACGGCGTGCGGCGTGGTCCCCCGGTCGAGGCAGAACGCCGCCAGGGCGCCCGCGGCCTCGCCGATGTTCCACTCGACCGGGTGCAGCCGGTAGGCGCCGTTGGTGATGTGGGTGGTGCCGATGTTCTTGGAGGCGGGCAGCAGGTTCGTCATGCGGCGCGGGATCAGCGCGCCCAGCGGGATCTCGAACGGGGAGCTGGCGACGTCGATGTAGTTGTCGCCGCCGGTCGAGGGATGCAGGTCGATGCGGTACATGCCGACGCCGACCGAGTCGGGATAGGTGACCGCGCCCTTGTCACCGCGCACGGCGTACGACAGGTCCTGCTCCACCACGGTGTAGAGGGCCTTGATACGGCGCGACTCGCGGATGTAGGGGGCCTGGGCGAGCCCGTCGGCGCTGCCGGTGACGTCGCCGCGCAGCCGCAACCCGGGGAAGCCGGCCTCGGTCTGCATCCAGTAGAGCACCGACAGGGACAGCTCGCGGGCCGCCTTCAGGTGCCGCTCGGCGTCCGGCACGTCGATGACCGGGCCCTCCAGGTAGTCGATCATCGGCCAGTTCACCAGCGTGATGTCGCTGGCGTAGGCGCCCTCGGCGAACGTCCTGCGCGCGGCGATCCGCCGGAACGTCCACAGGTTGGCGTCGCCCGGGTTGACCCGCTGGTCGGCCTCGACGAGCAGCGGGTCGTCGTCGGGGTTGGGGGTGAAGGCGCGCTCCACGATCTCCAGCGTGCGCGGGTGCGGGCAACGCCACGACAGCAGCCGGTCGCCCCAGAAGGGCGGCTGGTACTCCCGCCAGAAGCCGTACGACTCCGGCTTGTCGATCGTGTGGTCGCCGTCCACGTGATCCATCGCGAAGCACACCGAGACCGCCTGCATGTTGAGCGGCTGCGCCTCGGCGGGCGCGCTGGGCTCGCCGGTCTCGGCCTGCGACTCGAAGCCGGTGACGTACTCGGTGCCGGTCAGCGGCAGCAGCTCGCCGGTCTCGGTGGCGTCCAGGATGTACGGCGCGCTCGCCCACACCTCGCGGCCCTCGCCGCTGAGCAGCACCGCGCTGACCCGGTCGCCGTCGTAGGAGGCGGCGACCGGCCGGTACGGCTGCAGCACCCGCAGCCGCCCCGACCCCCGGTAGGGGGCCAGCATGGCCTCGATCACCGCGACCGCGACGCGCGGCTCGTGGCAGAGCCTGCTCACATGGCCGCCGCCGGGGTTCAGCTCCCGCTTGGCCCTGGCGGCCGGGGTGAGCGGGTAGTGGTCGCGGTAGTACTGCCGGATGCCGTCGCGCAGCGCCCGGTAACTGGCGGTGACGCCGAAGCGCTCCACCCAGGAGTGCTCGTCGGGCGGCACGGCCTGGCTGGTGAGCTGGCCGCCCAGCCAGGCGTACTCCTCCGACAGCAGCACCGTGCGGCCCGCCCGCAGCAGGGCCAGCGCGGCGGCCACGCCGCCCAGCCCGCCGCCGACCACGACCGCGTCTGCTTTCATCTCGACCACGTGAGGGGTTACCTTCCGATCAGTGTGGAGCCCTCGATCAGCTCGCAGGGCAGGAGTTCCTGGGGGGTGCCGCCGGTTTCGAGCACCTTGGTCAGCAGCTCGACGGCCCTGCGGCCCATCTCGCGGCGGGGGATGAGGAAGCCGGCGAAGTCGGTGTCGGTGCGGACGGGGCGGGTGGCCGAGCCGAGCGTGACCACGGACAGGTCTTCGGGGACCGCGAGGCCGCCTTCGGCCGCCGCCTGCATGAAGACGACGGCGTCGGCCTGCTCCTCGAAGAAGGCGGCGCCGGCCCCGGTGGCGCGTACGGCCTCCAGGAGTCCGGGCCGGTCGGGGCGCACCTGGACGGACTCCACGCCGAGGCCGGTCACCGCGGCCTGGAAGCCGGTGAACCGGTCGGCCGTGGACTCGGCGCCCTCCCCCGTGCCGACGTAGACGAGCCTGCGATGGCCCAGCCGCGCCGCCCGCTCCACCAGCGCGCGGGTCGCGGCCACGTAGTCGGCGCCGACGTACGGCACCGGCCCGCCCGCGTCGTCGCGCCGGCCGACGGACACGAACGGGATCTGGTCGGCGATCAGCCTGGCCAGGTCGTCGCGGTCGACCGTACGGCCGAGCAGCACGCACCCGTCGGCGAGCCGGACCCGGCTGTCCTCGTTGAAGATGCGCCGCCGCTGCCCGGTGACCCGCGCGCTGGTGAACAGCAGCAGGTCACAGCCGACCTCCTCGGCGCACTCCTCGATGCCGACCAGGAACGGGTGGTAGAAGTCGGCGCTGGTGGCGGGGAAGACCGCCTCGTAGGTGAAGACGCCGAGGATGCGGTTGCGTCCTTCGGCGAGCCTTCGGGCGGCCGGGTCGGCGATGTAGCCGGTCTCCCTGATCACGCGCAGCACCCGCTGGCGGGTCTCGGGGGAGATGCGCACCTCGCTGTCCGCGCGGTTGTTGAGCACCAGTGACACGGTGGTCTGGCTCACTCCCGCCATGCGGGCGATGTCCTGCTGGGTCAGGCGTCGGGCCACGGTCGTACTCCTCGGGTAATGCGCATTAGCGACGAGTCTGGAACCTCACCGATCACGGCGTCAAGAGGTGATAACCCACTAATAATTCGTATTAGCGGATTCTTGCGGCGAGCGAGCCGGTCGCTCGTGGGTGCCCATCCCATGGACGGGAAGGACGGTGTACAGATCAAGGAGGCATTCATGACGCAGGTACCGCTCCCCCTGGCGGAGATCCTCACGGCGGCGGAGAACGCCGCTCCCGTCAAGTCGATCGCCGTAGTGGCAGCGGACCTGCGTGAGCGGTTCACGGCGTCGAGCGTGTCGTTCCTCTTCCTCGACCTGGTGGGCCGCCAGGTGGTGCGCATCACCGAGACCATCGCCGCGCGCCGGGACCGCGGCGCCGAGCACATCCCTCTCGCGGACAGCCCGTACGAGGAGGCGCTGCGCACCCAGCGGCTGACGCTGATCCCCGAAGACGACGCGTACCGGGTGATCGCGCCCGTCACCAACCGCGGCGACGCCATCGGCCTGCTGGAGCTGACCCTGCCCGAGGCAGGGCCCGAGGTCCTGGAGCAGGTCAGCCAGGCCGCCCACGCGCTGGCCTACATCGTCGTCACCGACCGCCGCTTCACCGACCTCTACCTCTGGGGCCAGCGCACCAGGGCGGTCAACCTGGCCGCGGAGATCCAGCAGCAGCTCCTGCCGTCCTCCCCCACCTGCGAGGCGGCGCAGTTCGTGCTGGCCGCCGTGCTGGTGCCGGCCGACAGCGTGGGCGGCGACAGCTACGACTACACGCTCGACCATGACACGCTGCACCTGTCGATCACCGACGCCATGGGCCACGAGGTGGACTCCGCGCTCATGGCCACGCTGATCGTCAGCGCCTCCCGCAAGGCGCGCCGCGCCTTTCGCAGCCTGGCCGAGCAGGCCCGCCACACGCACGAGGCCCTGCTGGAGCACATGCCGGGCGCCCTCACCACCGGCCAGTTGCTGCGCCTGTCGCTGGGCGACGGCCGGCTGCGGCTCGTCAACGCCGGCCACCCGTGGCCGCTGCTGCTGCGCGACGGCGAGGTGGAGGAGGTGACACTGGAGATCGACCCGCCGTTCGGCTTCCCCTTTCCCGTCGAGCATCGCGTTCAGGACCTCGCGCTGCGTCCCGGCGACCGCCTGGTGCTGTACACCGACGGCATGCAGGAACGCGCGGCGGAGAAGCTCGACCTGCCCGCGCTCATCCGCGCCACGGCCGACGACCATCCGCGCGAGGTGGTGCGGACACTGGCCGCCACGGTGTCCGAGCTCTGCGGCGGGCATCTGAAAGACGACGCGAGCGTCATGTGCCTCGACTGGCACGGCCCTGACGACCGGACCCGGCGCACGCACGCCGGCGCCGACGTCCGTACGGAACGCCGATGAGCCCGGCCGGGCCAGCCGGGCTCATCGCGGGGAGCAGGACGTCAGCAGACGATGAAGATGCTCTTCCAGCCCACCGGGGTGCGCTGCTCGGCGTTCCTGTTGGAGGCGAGCGTGAAGTGGGCGACGCCCTGGGCGTTGGGCTGGTTGTACATGCGTCCGCTCTGGCCGTCGCCGTACCACTTGTACGAGCCGTGGTAGGGGATGTTGGACACGCCGCACCGGTCGATGACGACGCTCCTGCCGGTGAAGCCGGGGCCCTCGTAGGCGACGTACTGGGAGGCGTAGGCGGCGCCCGCGCCGCCCACGACGATGGCGGCGGTGAACGCGGAGGTGACGATGAACTTCCTCATGGAAACCCTTCCTTTCGGCTACCGAAAGTAAGAGTAAGACTACTGTCCGCGTTCATCCAAGGGGTTTTCCACCTGGGACACGGGCGGCAGCTGCGGCCCGGCGGGCGGGGGCGCGGCATGCCCGGCGAGGATCACCACGAACACCATGACCGTGGTCAGGACGGCGACCGCGGCCAGCAGGCCCGCGATCTCCCTGCGGCTGCCGCGCGACCCGAAGCCCTTGCGGCGGGCGGCGGCGCTGAGCGCGTCGATGCGGCGGGCGAAGGCGGGATCGCTCCTGCGCAGGTCGAGCTCGATCTCGGCGAGGATCCGCCGTTCCCGGTCCGACAGGTGCATCGCTCATCACCGCCCTGCGTGGTCAGTCGTCTTCGGCGGGGCCGCGCTCGCCGCCGGAGGTGTGAAGGTAGTGCGGGTCGAACGCCGGCCGCTCGGAACGGATGGGCGGCAGGCGGACGAAGGTGTGCCGGGGCGGCGGGCACGAGCTGGCCCCTTGAAGGAAGCTGCCGAAGCCCCACGGATCATCCACAGAGACTTTCATGCCCTTTCGGGGGGTATGCCAGACGTTGTAGAGGAAACGCCAGGCCACGATCTACCCCTGTTCTTCGCCGCGAACCACGGCGGGCAGGCGGATCGTGAAGATCGAGCCCCTGCCCGGCGTGCTGGTGGCGGTGAGCGTGCCACCGTGGGCCTCGACGAGCTTGCGGGCGATGGGCAGGCCGAGTCCGCTGCCGCCGGTGCGGCGGTTGCGCGACTTCTCGACCCGCCAGAAGCGCTCGAAGACCAGGGGCAGGTCGTCGGGGGCGATGCCGGTGCCGGTGTCGGCGACGTCGATGCGCACGTGGTCGCCGTCGCGGCGGGCGTGCAGGGTGACGGCGCCGCCGTGCGGGGTGTGGCGGACGGCGTTGGACACCAGGTTGCCCGCGGCCTGGCGGAGCCGTACGGGGTCGGCGAAGGCGCGGAGGTCACCGTCCGCGCGGGTGCGCAGCGTGACGCCCGCCTGCTCCGCGCCCGCCCGGTGCGCGGTCGCGACCTGGGCCAGCAGGTCGGCCACCTCGACCGGCTCGCGGCGCAGCCGCAGCTCGCCCGCCTCGGCCATGGCGAGGTCCTGAGCACGAGCAGGTCGGGGGTCCGCGTACGTGCTTCGTCCAGCGCGGCGCGGCCGTCGTGCACGGTGGCGACGGCGTGGCCCTCCCGTTCGAGATAGCGGCGGATCAGCTCCGCCTGCTTCACGTCATCCTCGGCCACCAGGACGTATGCACCCATAGTGGGCGATCGTAGGCGGGCCGGCGGGCTGCCTCCCCACCGGATCCCGGTTCCTCATCCGAGCGCTAAAGGTTCCTGACAAGTTCCTGACATCAGGGAACCATCCTGCTGCGGCATGAGAACCTTCCGTGATCGCCGCGACGCGGCGGCGCTCGCCGTCGCCGCGCTCTCCTGCGGCCTCCTGACCGCCTGCGGCGCCGCCTCGGCCGCCACCGGCCCGGCCAACGCCCCCTCCCCCGCTCCGGCTCCCGCGACCGCCAAGGCGAGTGCCGCTCCCGCCCCTGCCGCCTCCCCGGAGGAGCAGCGGCCGCAGCTCCGCCTGGACAGCACCGCCGCCGAGGTCCGCAGACATCGCCTCGCCTACGCCGCCTGCCTCAAGGAGCACGGCATGCCGAGCAAGGGCCCGTGGAACGACCGGGCGGAGCGGGCCGCGCGGCAGGCGTGCAGGAGCAAGGAGCCGCTGCTGCCGCCCGAGCTCAGCCCCAAGACGAACCCGCACTACGCCAAGAGCGTCAGGAAGGAGGTCGCCTGCCTGAAGGCGCACGGCTTCGACGTGCACCTGACCCCGGCCCCCGGCTCTGACCCGAACGCGATCGGCTGGCGATACGGCAGCGTCCCCGGCGACGACGTGGACATCGAGAAGATCCAGAACGACTGCCGCGTGAAGGCGTTCGGCGGCGGCCGCCACCTCGCCCCCGCCCCCATGTGACCCCCGGGCCCCCGCCCCTCAGGGGCGGGGGCGGACCCGCGGCCCCTCACGAGCGGGGGCAGATGCCGAAAACGGGGTGGCGCTCCTCGACGCGGCGGAAGTCCGCGATCGGCGCCCTCGGGCCCAGGCCGACGTGGGGGCGGGCGCCGGGGGCGACGGCGACGTACCGGCGCAGGATCTCGGCGCGCTGCCCGACCGGCACCTCGCGCAGGACGACCGGCTGCTCGCGGCCCCTTCGGCGCAGCACGGCCACGCCCCCGGCGGCGCGCACATTGCGCACCCAGCTCGCCTCGGGCCCGAGCATCGAGACGAGGAACTCCCGGCCGCCGTGGCGGGCGACCGCGACGGGGACGGACGTGACGGCCCCGCTGCGCCGCCCCGCCACCTTCAGCACGGCGGCCTGGCGCGGCGACAACCACCCGGCCCCGTACGCGAGGGCGTCCAGCCTGTTCACGAGCCGCATGAACGCGTTGGGCCGACCGCCCCGGTACATCGCCCGCTTGAGCGCCCCGGCCGCCCGCGCCAAACGCGTACCGGTCATCGCGCCTTTCTCCACAGCGCGACCGCCGCGGCCCCCGGTATGCACGGCAGCACCAGCAGCCAGCCGAGCAGCGGCGCCAGACCGACGTCGCCCGAGGTGTCCTTGATGGTCAGCGCGGCGACCGCGATGAGGATCGCGCTCACCAGCAGCCCGCCGGCCAGCCAGGGCGCCCACCGCTTGCCGGCGCGGACCGCCCAGACCGTGCCCAGCCAGCCCGCCAGCCCCAGGAGGCCGACGGCGCCGAGGATGATCAGGTACGCGGTGACGGCGGCGTCGATCTCGCCGGGCGCGTAGGAGGGGTAGCCGGCGCTGACGTGGCCGGCGAGCACGGCCTTGTCCACGAACGGGAACAGGGCGGCGACGGCGGTGAGCGCCGCGCCGGTGTACAGCAGCGCCGGGACGGTCCGGCCGCGTGGCGTGGTCATGACGTGACCCCTTTCAGAAAGTGACTGTCTGGAGAAAGTGACTGTAAGCAAGCTTCACCCAGACAGTCAATTCCTTGAGACAGTGACTTGCTGATACGGTGTTCGCCATGAGCGGGCTTCGCAAGCGCTGGCGCCTCAAAGCCATGCGCGCCATCCAGGAACGTGCCCTCGACCTGTTCGACGAGCGCGGCTTCGCCGCCGTCACCATCGAGGAGATCGCCGCGGCCGCCGAGGTCTCGCCGTCGTCGGTCTACCGGATCTTCGGCACGAAGGAGGGCATCGTGGTCACCGACATCGAGTTCGACGCGATGAGCCCCGAGGCGCTCGCCGGGATCTTCGACCCGGCCGACCCGGTCGGCAGCCTGGTGCGGGCCGTCCGCGCGTACGAGTCCCCGCCGGGCGACGGCCCGCAGGCCGGCAAGGGCCCGTGGCGGCGGGTCCGCTACTTCTTCGCCGAGCCGTCCGTCCGCATGGCCGTCTGCGCCACCCTCGACCGGGCCGGGCAGCGCCTCACCCCGATCATCGCCGAGCGGGGCGGGGTCAACGAGACGCAGGCCCGGGTGATCGCCAACGCCCTCGCGTTCGGTTACTTCGCCGCGCTGGAGCAGTGGTACCTCGACGGCGGCGAGCGCCCCATCGCCGCGTACGTCGAAGACGGCCTGCGCCCCCTGCGCGGCGTACTCGACACTTCTTCACATCAGTGAGAAAACCGCCGCGAACCATTTCGCCACGGCGCGGCAACAGTAGCCGTGAACGGCATACGCCAAGAAGAGCTCGATCCGTTCGGAGAATTGCCGATCAGAAGTCGTCGGGGGTGCGGATGCGGTCGCGGATCCAGACGCCGGCCTCCTTGAGCCTGCTCGTCCCGGCGAACGGGCCGTTCGGACAGGTGCCGGTGGTGAAGACCGCGCCCGTACGGAAGTCGTCGGAGAAGTTCCAGTTCACCCAGCTGATCTTCTTCTGGGCCAGCAGGTCGAGGTACTGCTGGGACCTGGAGAAGTTGTTCGCCCCGTCGCCGGAGGCGCTCTGCGTGCCGAACTCCGTCACGAAGATGGGCAGACGGTCGGCGGCGCGGGACAGGGTGGTCAGATAATCCGTGCCGTGCGTGGCCGCGTAGAAGTGGAACGTGTACATGATGTTGGACGCGTTCACCGGGTTGTTGACGATCTCGTTCTCGTTCGCGCCGGCCGAGACGCCGAGCGACGACCACGCGCGGGTGCCGACCAGGATCGGCGCGTCCGGGTCCTGCTGCCTGATCACCGGGATGAGCTGGTGGGCGTAGTCACGGATGACGTTCCAGGTGACGGCGTCGCCGTTCGGCTCGTTCGCGATCTCGTAGAGCACGTTCCTCTTGCCGTTGTGGCGCTGGGCGATCTCCGTGAAGAACGTCTTCGCGCGGCCCAGGTTGTACATCGGGTCGCCGGGGTCGAGCATGTGCCAGTCGACGATCGCGTACATGCCGCGGGCCGTGGCCGACTCGATCAGTGCATGCACCCGGTCGGTGAACAGGCGGGGGTTGGTCTCGTACCCGTCCTCCTGGATGTACATCGAGATGCGCAGCACGTCGGCCTTCCAGTCGCCGGCCAGCGCGTCGAGCGAGGCGTCGTTGAGGCACTGCGGGTACCACTGGATGCCGTGGCTGCTCATGCCGCGCAGCTGGATCTGCTTGCCGTGCTCGTTGCAGAGCTTGATGCCGCACACGTGCAGCCGGCCGTTGGCCTGGACCGGGGTGCCGCCGCCTCCGCCGCCCGTGGGCGCGCCGTACACCTCCAGCTCCCACAGCGAGTAGCCCCAGGGGGTGCCGCGTTGCGTGCCGTAGACGCGGACGTAGCGGCCGGTGCCGCTGACCGTGAGGTCGTCGGTCCCGCCGTCGCCCGTCGTGGTGGCGTAGACGTCGCTCCAGCTGGATCCGTCGGGCGAGGTCTGGACCCGGTACGCGGTGGCGTGGGCGGTCTCCCAGACCAGGCGTACCCGGGAGACGGTGTGCGCCTGACCGAGATCGACCCGGATCCACTGCGGGTCCGCGCCCTCGGCGCTGGCCCACCGCGTGGCGGTGCTGCCGTCCACCGCCTTGCCCGGCTCCAGGCCGGTGGCCTCGACGGAGGAGGCCGTCGCGGTCTTGCCCTGCGACACCAGGGGGTCGGCCGCCGTCGCCGCGCCTGACGGCGCTGAGAGCGGCAGCGTCAGCGCGGACAGGACCGCGACGATGCCCGCACGTGCGCTTCTCCTCACGAACGACTCCGTTCAGGTTAGGAAAGTTTCTTAACTTGCGGCGCAGCATAAGTTGACACCCTCCCTCACACAAGGCCCAAATCCCAGACAACCTCCAGAGCTTGGGGTTCCGGAGAGCGAGGGCGGGCGTCCCCAGGAGGAGGAGGGGACGGCGATGCCGCCGCCCCGCCCGTCGAAGGCGGGTCCGGGGGCGCCCGGGACGCAGACGGGCGCCGGGCGTCGCGGCCGGGGCTGAAGGGGTGAGAGGCTCAGGGGCATGTCCGCACCCGTTCTCGTCCTCAACACCGGCTCTTCCTCCATCAAGTACGAGCTGATCGACCCCGGCACCCGTGCCCGCTCGGCGCGGGGGCTGGTCGAGCGCATCGGACAGGAGCGGGGGCGGCTGACGCACCGCGCGGGCGACGGGCCTCCTCATGTGCGCGAGCAGCCCTTTCCCGACCACGGAGAGGGGCTGGCGGCGGTGCTGGCCGCGTTCTCCTCGGCGGGGCCCGAGCTGGACCCCGTCGCGGTCGGGCATCGGGTGGTGCACGGCGGCACCCGGTTCGGCGATGCCGTGCTGGTCGATGACGAGGTGATCGCGGCCATCGAGGAGCTGGCGCCGCTCGCGCCGCTGCACAATCCGGTCAACCTGTCCGGGATCCGGCTCGCCCAGAAGGTGTTCCCCGAGGTGCCGCAGGTGGCGGTGTTCGACACGGCGTTCCACCGGACGTTGCCGCCTGAGGCGTACACGTACGCGGTGCCGCGGGAGTGGGGCGTGCGGCGCTTCGGCTTCCACGGCACTTCCTGCGCGTACGTCTCCCGCCGCGCCGCCGCCCTGCTCGGCCGCGACGATCCGAACCTCATCGTGCTGCACCTCGGCAACGGCGCCAGTGCCACGGCCGTCGAGGGCGGGCGCAGCGTCGACACCTCCATGGGCCTGACCCCGCTGGAGGGCCTGGTCATGGGCACCCGCTCCGGCGACGTGGACCCCGCACTGGCGGGCTACCTCGCCCGCGCGGAGGGGCTGGACGCCGAGCAGGTGGAGCACGCACTCAGCCACCGCGGCGGCCTGCTCGCCCTCGCCGGGTCCAGCGACATGCGCGAGGTACGCGCCAGGTCCGGCGACGAGGACGCGCTCCTGGCCCTCGCCGTCTACACCCGCCGCATCCGCAAGTACGTCGGCGCGTACTACGCGCTGCTCGGCCGCGTGGACGCCGTCGTCTTCACCGGCGGCGTCGGCGAGAACGACCCCGCCACCCGCGCCGAATCCCTGACCGGCCTCACCCGCCTCGGCATCACCCTGGACCCGGCCCGCAACGAGGCCGCCGCCCACGAGGAGCGCGCCATCTCACCCGACGGAGCCGACGTGGCCGTGCTGGTCATCCCGACGGACGAGGAAGGCGAGATCGCCCGCCAGACCCTGGCCCTGGTGACCGCCTCATGAAGCGAAGGCCCGGGAGCCGGGGCCGCCGCCTCATGAGCGGGCCGCCGCCTCATGAGCGGGCCGCCGCCTCCTGTGGTGCCTGGTCCTGGGGAGCCGGGCCGTCCTCGGCCTGGGCCGCCGTCACCGCGACCGTCGTGACGATGTCGGCGACCGTGGCGCCGCGTGACAGGTCGTTGACCGGCTTGCGCAGCCCCTGGAGCACCGGGCCCACCGCGACCGCGCCCGCGCTGCGCTGCACCGCCTTGTAGAGGTTGTTGCCGGTGTTGAGGTCGGGCACGACGAAGACGGTGGCGCGGCCGGCGACCGTGCTGCCGGGCATCTTGGCCAGCGCCACCGCGGGGTCCACGGCGGCGTCGTACTGGATCGGGCCCTCCACCTCCAGGTCGGGGCGCCGCTCGCGGACCAGCTCGGTGGCGGCGCGCACCTTGTCCACGTCGGCGCCGGCGCCGGAGACGCCGGTCGAGTACGACAGCATGGCGACCCGCGGATCGACCCCGAACATCGCCGCCGTGCCCGCCGAGGAGATCGCGATGTCGGCGAGCTGCTCGGCCGTCGGGTCGGGGTTGACCGCGCAGTCGCCGTAGACCAGCACCCGGTCGGCCAGGCACATGAAGAACACGCTCGACACCAGCCCGAGGCGGAGGATCTCGAACGCCGGCCTGATGGTGTGGGCGGTGGTGTGCGCGGCGCCCGACACCATGCCGTCGGCCATGCCGGTGTGCACCATGAGCGTGCCGAAGTAGGACACGTCGGTGACGGTGTCGCGGGCCAGCTCGACGGTCATGCCGCGATGGGCGCGCACGGCGGCGTACGCGCGGGCGAACCGCTCGCGCAGCTCCGCGTCGAACGGGCTGAGCACGTGGGCCGCGTCGAGGTCGAGCCCGAGCTGGGCGGCCTGCGTACGGATGCGTTCCGCGTCGCCGAGCAGGGTCAGGTCGGCCACGCCGCGCCGCAGCAGGATGTCGGCGGCGCGCAGGATGCGCGGCTCCTCCCCTTCCGGCAGCACGATGTGCCGGCGGCGGGCGCGGGCGCGGTCGAGCAGCTCGTACTCGAACATGAGCGGCGTGACGACGTCGGTCTTGGCGATGTCGAGGCGCTCCAGCAGCAGCCGGCCGTCCACGTGCGCGGCGAACAGCCGCAGCGCGGTGTCGATCTTCCCGGTGGCCTCGGGTGTGAAGCGGCCCTCCACCGCCGACAGCCGGGTGGCGGTGTCGAACGTGTCGTGATCGGTGGCGATCACCGGCAGCGGGACCGCCATGTCGTGCAGCAGCCGGTCGACCGGCGCGGGCAGGTCGGTGCCGCCGGTGAGCACCACCGCCGACAGCGCGGGGAAGCTGGGCGCGGTGTGCGCGGCGATGAGGCCGGGCAGCAGCGCGGCGGCCCGGTCGGACGGGATGATCACGGCGGCGCCCTCGGTGCAGCGCAGCAGGATGTTGGGCAGCGACATGGCGCCCACCATGAGCGCGCTGGCCTCGCGGCCCAGGCCGTCGCGCTCGCCGAGGAAGAACCGGCCGTCGCAGGCGTCCATCAGGTCGGCCACGGTCGGCGCGCGCAGCGACGGCTCCTCGGGCAGCACGAACACGGGCGTCGGGTGGGCCGGCACGAGCCCTTCCGCCGCCGTCGCCGGGGCGGGCGCGAGCGCTCCCGCCGGCGGCGGGTACGCCGGTGCGAGCGCTCCCGGCTCGGCGCGGGTGACCACGACGGCCAGCTCGCCCGCGTGGTGGTGGGCGAGCTCCCTGGACGACAGCTCGACGGCGGCCGAGACCTGCGCGGCCGTACGGCCTCTGCCGCTCACCACGTTGATCACCGGCGTGCCGAGGTCGGCGGCCAGCCGGGCGTTGAAGCCGAACTCCGTCGGCGCCCCCACGTCGGTGTAGTCGGTGCCGATCACCACGATCGCGTCGCACTGCCCGGCGAGCGCGCGGTAGCGGGCCACGATGTCGCCGGCCGCGCGCTCGGCGTCGGCGTGCACCTCGTCGTAGGTGACGCCGGCGCACGCCTCGTACGGGATCGCGAGCTGGAACCTGCTGCGCACGGTCGCGATCAGGCCGTCCTCGCGGCCCGCCCGCACCACCGGCCTGAACACCCCCACGGTGCCCACCTGCCGGGACAGCAGCTCGACCAGGCCCAGGGCGACGGTCCCCTTGTTGCTCTCCGCCTCGCCCGCCGCGACGTACACCGAACGTGTCATGTCCCGAGGTTAGCGGCGGCGCGCCCGAGGTAGCTGGGGAGGCCTCCACCACTGCGTACGGCGTTGCGAACGAGAGGGGTCAGGCGGCGCGGCTGGAGTCGCGGATGACCAGTTCGGTGGCGAGTTCGAGGTGGCGGGACTCGATGCGCTCGCCGGCCGCCAGCCGCAGGGCCGTGCGCAGCGCGACGGAGCCCATCTCGCGCAGCGGCTGGCGTACGGTGGTCAGCGCCGGGGCGTGCATGGCGGCGATCTGCGTGTCGTCGAAGCCGACCACGCTCAGATCCTCGGGGATGCGCAGCCCCCTGCCCCTGGCGACCTGGATGGCGCCGAGCGCGCTCTCGTCGCTGGCGGCGAACACGGCGGTCGGCGGCTCGGGCAGGTCGAGCAGCTCGGCGCCCTCGCGCAGCCCGTCGGCGTAGCAGAAGCCGGCCGCACGCACGTAGTCGGGCGGCACGGGCACGCCCGCGGCCTCCATGGCGGCACGGTAGCCGTGCATGCGGGCCTGGTTGGACGCGGCGCCCGCGGGCCCGCCGAGGTAGGCGATGCGGCGGTGGCCGAGGGAGAGCAGGTGCTGGGTGGCGGACATGCCGCCGGCGAAGTTGGTCGGGCCGATGCTGGTGACGGGGCTGGCGGGCACGTTCATGGGGTCGATCACGATGACCGGCAGTCCGGCTCGCAGCAGCACGTCGAGCTGGGCGGGGCTGGGCTCGGCGACGAGGGTGATGACGGCGTGCCGGCCGGCGTCGACCAGGCCGCGGGCCCAGGACAGGCCGTCGGCCATGTGGTCGGTGCTGGTCACGACGAGCGCCACGCCGGACGTGGCCGCCTCCTGCATGGCCCCCATGACGATCTCGGCGGAGTAGGCGCACAACGCGCCTTCGAGCTGCAGCTCCACCGTGGCGCCCCGCCGGGCGCGGGCCTGGCGCGGCACGTAACCGTGCTCGGCCAGCAGCCGCCGCACCATGGCGCGGGTGGCCGGGGCGACGTCGCCGCGGTCGTTGAGCACCTTCGACACCGTCGCCACGGACACACCTGCCGCGGCGGCGACGGTGGCCAGGGTGGCCGGTCTGGTCGTGCTCGTCATCGTCGTCTCCTCTTCCGCGGTGCCCGTGTGCGCGGGTCACTCGATACCGCGGCCTTCACCGTAACGGTGTAAGCGTCACCGGCGCATCCGCGTCAGGCGGACGACCGTGGAGCGGCCGGGGAGAGGGCGACGATGATCAGTTGGCCGCCCCGGAGGTCCAGGGCTGCGCGGTGAGCGGGCCGGCCTGCGCGGCGCAGACGGCGTCGGCGGCACTGGCGTGGATGTCGAGCACGTCCCACAGGCCGGTGATCTGCAGCAACCTGGCCGGGATGCCGTGCACGCCCGAGAGGTGGAAGGTGGAGCCCGTCTCGGCGCAGGCTGCGTGCAGGCGCTCGATGACGCGCACGCCGTTGCTGTCCATGAACGTCAGCAGGGTCAGGTCGAGCACCACCGGTCTGCCCGAGAGCATCCGGCGGCGCACATAGGTCTCGAGGCGGGCGGCATTGGTGATGTCCACCTCGCCGTTCGCAGTGATCAGCACGCCGGCATCCAATGTGTGGTATCCCAAGGTCAGGGGTGATGCGGCGGACTCCCGGCCGCCGCCAGGCTGGCAAGCGATGTGTACGCGCATGGCTTCCTCAGGGACATGGATGGGGGCTGGTTCGCTATCTCTTCTCTGAAGTATATTGCCCGAAACCTAATACCGGAAGCAGCTTTCGTGTGATCATGTATGGAGGCTCTCGGCCACCCGCGCCGCGAGCGGCTCGCGTCGGCAGAAGGGAAGCTTTCTTGAACACGTCCAACCGTCAGTGGACCTTCCTGACCCATCACGCCCGCGTGCTGGTGGAAATCGCCCGCGATCCCCAGGCCCGGGTGCGCGACATCGCGACCGGGATCGGCATCACCGAGCGCGCCGTGCAGGGCATCGTCTCCGACCTGCACCAGGCCGGATACGTCACCATCGAGCGCGTGGGCCGGCGCAACCAGTACAAGCTCAACCTCGACGCGCACTTCCGCTACCCGACGGAGGCCGGCCTGCCGGTGCGCCTGCTCATCGACATGTTCACCCAGCACGACCTGCCGGACCCAGGCGCGAAGTGACGCCGGTTCTTCCCGCGAAAGAGAAATAACACTGCCAGACCCCTATACTCGGGTGATGGTGTATTTCGAAGATCCGTACCGCACGGAGGCCGACACCTCCGCGGTGCGGTCCGGCGTGGACGACCGAGGGGTCTACGTCGTGCTCACCGGCCCGCTCTTCTACCCCCAGGGCGGCGGCCAGAAGGGCGACCGCGGCCTGCTGCGCCTCGCCGGCGGCCACGTGCTCACCGTCGTCGACACGCGTAAGGCCGACGACGAGATCCGCCACTACCTCGCCGCCGGCCACGAGCCGCCGGAGCCGGGCCCGGTGCGCCAGGAGCTCGACTGGCCGTTCCGCTACCACCAGATGCGGCTGCACTCGGCGGCGCACTTCCTGCACGTGGCGCTGGAGCGCGAGCTGGGTGCGAGCCTGCCCTACCCCGTGCGGGCCCCGCTGTCGGAGAGCGGCGGCGAGTGCCACTACGCCTTCGCCGACCGCTTCGGCCCCGACCATCTGGAGCGCGCGGTCAAGGCGGCCAACGCGCACACCGCGCAGGGCCACCCGATCGTCACCAGGGCCGATGAGGAGCGCGGCCCCGGCATGCGCTCGTGGCACTGCGCCGGCGACACCGTGGCCTGCGGCGGGCTGCACCCGCGCGACTCCTCCGAGGTCGGCGACATCACCGCGAGCATGCGGATCAAGCGCGGCAAGACCCTGGTCTCGTTCGGGCTCGCCCATGGCTGACAACGGCACGACGTTCGGCTCGTACCTCTACCGGCTGCGGATCGAACGAGGCAGTGACACGGTCGCGGACTTCCTGCGCGACCTGGTGATCCCCTTCACCGCGAACTACTACAGGGACGTCGAAGCCGGCCGCAAGCTGCTCAGCATGGAGGCCGCGATCACCCTGCACGCCGCGCTCGGCCTCGGTCCTGTCGAGACGGCCGACTACTTCTGGCACTACTTCCGCGACGTGCTGCCGGCGGAGATCCACGAGCTGCTGTTCGGGCGGCGCACCCTGGTCGCCGAGGGCAGCCTCGCGGAGATCAACCGGCGCAACGCCGACCAGGCCGAGATGGGCCGGCGCGCGCTGGCGCTGGCGCGGTTCGAGCGGGAGTTCGTCGCCGACTCGGCCGTCACCGGCTCCTTCCAGCGCGACTTCGACCTGCTGCCGGTGATGACCTTCGTCTACATGGTGAGCGAGGCCAGCGAGGCGCAGGTCACGCGGGTCTGCGAGCGGCTCGGCGTGGGCTACGGCCCGCGCGTGAAGGAGTTCCTGGCCCGCATCTCCGACGTTCACGAGAGCGACGGCAAGGTCTGCTACCGTCGCCGCGCCCCCGTGCTGCGCATGCCGCGCGACGAGAACGGCATCGCGCTGAAGAACCGCTTCCAGCTGCACGAGGTGGCGCGGTCGGTGGAGCGGCAGGGGTCGGGCGAGATGTTCCCGCCGGGCGGCACGTTCTGCTACTCGGCCATGGTGGCGCTGCCCGAGGAGGCGCTCGATCGCGTGCAGCGGCGCCTGACGGATCTGCTCACCGAGGTCGAGGTGACCTCCAGGGCGGGCGGGCAGCTCGACAACCCCAGCGCCACCCCCTACTTCTTCTCGGTGACGTTCTCGGGCAGGCAGGAGTACGACGGGCGCGATTCTTCTGGGCGTTGATTTTTTCTTCTGGCGGTTTTACATTCCCTCGGAGGGGGCCAATCGCCAAGAGGGGATCACGCATGACCACTCGTGTGTCCGACCTGCCCATCACCGTCGAGGACGGCTTAGCCACCTGGACCGTCGAACCCGCCGCTGCCGCCACGACCGAGCAGGCGCGGGAGCTGGTCAAGGAGAACGCCGGCGCCGTCCTTGACCACCTGCACCGTGACGGCGCGCTGCGCGTGCGCGGGCTGAGGTCCGTGCGCGCCGCGAAGGACTTCAACGCCGTGGTCGCGGAGGTGCTGCCCGCTTTGCGCGACTACGTGGGCGGCACCTCGCCGCGCGAACAGGTGCACGGCAAGATCATGACGGCGACGTACGTGCCGCCCGACTGGTCGATCATCCTGCACCAGGAGATGGCCTACACCCGGACGCTGCCCGCCTACCTCGCCTTCTCCTGCGAGCGTCCGGCCGACCACGGCGGGCTGTCCACCTGGGGCGACATGCGCGCCGCGCTCGACCGCGTCGATCGGGGCGTGCGCGAACGCCTCGACCGGCACGGCCTGCGGCTCGGCCGCACGCTGCTGTCGCCCGAGACCGTGCATCTCAAGCCGGGCGTGAAGAAGCCGTGGACGGAGGTGTTCGGCACCACCGACCGCGCGGAGGTGGACCGCGTCGCGGCCGAGCGCGGCTGGGAGACGGAGTGGATCCGCGACGACGCGGTCCGGCTCTACCAGGAGGTCGTGCCCGCCGTGCGCGAGCACCCGGTCACCGGGGTCTCCGTGTGGTGCAACCAGGCGCACTTCTTCAACCCGTCCTGCATGATGCGCTGGGCGGCCGAGGACGGCAGGGAGCCCGAGCGGGCCGAGCAGGAACGCGCGGCGCGCGAGAACCCCGAGCTGCTCGACCGCATGTACCTCGGCAACGGCGACCCGGTCGGCGACGACGACGCGCTGCACGTCTACCGGGTGCTGCGCGAGCTCGAACGCGGCGTCGCGCTGCAGGCCACCGACCTGCTGCTGATCGACAACCTGCTGGTGGCCCACGGGCGCACCGCGTTCCAGGGCGAGCGCCGCATCCTCGTCGCCCTCGCCGACCGGCCCGAGCAGACCGCCAGGAACGGCCAAGGGGAGGCACAGTGACCTTCGTGCTGCAGCAGGACGTGCCCGTCCGGCTCGACCAGCTCGCCCGCGTCGCGGCCGGCGGCGAGCCCGTCGAGCTGTCCCAGGCGGTCCGCGCCCGGGTGCACGCCTCCAGGAGCGTGCTGGAGAAGTTCGTCGCCGACGAGCGCGTCATCTACGGCGTCAACACCAGCGTGGGCGGCTTCGTCGACCACCTCGTGCCGGTCTCGATGGCCCGCAGGCTCCAGGAGAACCTGCTCAACGCCGTCGCCACCAACGTCGGCTCCTACCTCGACGCGACGACCGTCCGTGCCGTCATGCTGGCGCGGATCGTCTCGCTGGCGCGCGGCAACTCGGCCATCTCCCCCGCCAACCTCGACAAGCTCATCCAGGTCTGCAACGCCGGCATCGTGCCGTGCGTGCCGGAGAAGGGCTCGCTGGGCACCAGCGGCGACCTCGGGCCGCTGGCGGCCATCGCGCTGGTCTGCGCCGGGCAGTGGAAGGCGTTCTACGACGGCGAGCAGCTGCCGGGCGCCGAGGCGCTGGCGCGGGCCGGGATCGAGCCGATGGCGCTCAGCTTCAAAGAGGGGCTGGCGCTGGTCAACGGCACCTCCGGCATGGTGGGCCTGGGCGCCCTGGTGTACGAGCGGGCCAGGCGGCTGGTGGAGACGTACCAGCTGGCGTCGGCGCTGTCGGTCGAGGGGCTCGCGGGCATGACCAAGCCGTTCGACCCGCGCGTGCACGGCGTCAAACCGCACCGGGGCCAGGCGGCGGTGGCGGCCCGGCTGTGGGAGGCGCTGGCCGACTCGCGGCTCGCGGTCAACGAGCGCGACACCGAGCTGACGCTGGCCGGCGAGATGGACGGCACCGCCAAGGCCGGCTCGATGCCGATCGAGGACGCCTACTCCATCCGCTGCACCCCGCAGATCCTCGGCCCGGTCGTCGACTGCCTGGACACCGTCGGCAAGACGCTGGAGAACGAGCTGAACTCCTCCAACGACAATCCGATCGTGCTGCCCGACGAGCACGAGGTCTTCCACAACGGCCACTTCCACGGCCAGTACGTCGCCATGGCCATGGACCAGCTGAACATCGCGCTCACCACGCTGACGAACCTGGCCAACCGCCGCGTGGACCGGTTCCTGGACAAGAGCAACAGCAACGGCCTGCCCGCGTTCCTCTGCGACCGCGACCCGGGGCTGCGGCTCGGCCTGATGGGCGGCCAGTTCATGACGGCCTCGCTCACGGCCGAGACCAGGACGCTGTCGGTGCCGATGTCGGTGCAGTCGCTGTCGAGCACCGCCGACTTCCAGGACATCGTCTCCTTCGGCTTCGTGGCCGCCCGCCGGGCCCGCGAGGTGCTGACGAACGCCGCCTACGTGGTGGCCTTCGAGCTGCTGTGCGCCTGCCAGGCGGCCGACATCAGGGGCGCCGGCGGGCTGGCCTCGGCCACCCGCCCGCTGTATGAGCGGGTCAGGCAGATCGTGCCGTTCCTCGACAGGGACGAGACGATCACCGACTACATCGAGGCGCTGGCCGCCGACCTGATCGGCCCGCAGGTCCTCGTGGCCGGCCGGTGAGCCCGGTCATCGACGGGCTGCGCGAGCTGTTCGGCGACCGGGTCGGCACCGCCGCGAGCGTACGGGAGCAGCACTGCGGCTCGCTGACCTGGTTGCCGGCCCAGCCGCCCGACGCGGTGGTCTTCGCGCGCTCCCGCGACGATGTGGTCGCGGCGGTGCGCCTGTGCGCCGAGCACGGGACGCCGGTCATCCCGTACGGCGCGGGCACCTCGCTCGAAGGCCAGGTCAACGCCCCGTACGGCGGCGTCTGCCTGGACCTGTCCGGCATGAACGAGATCGTGGCCATCGACGCGGACGACCTGACCGCGACCGTGCAGCCCGGCGTGACCAGGAAGGCGCTCAACAGGCGGCTGCGTGAGCACGGCGTGTTCTTCAGCGTGGACCCGGGCGCGGACGCCAGCCTCGGCGGCATGGCCTCCACCCGGGCCTCCGGCACCACCACGGTGCGCTACGGCACGATGCGGGAGAACGTACGGGACCTGGAGGTCGTGCTGGCCGACGGCCGGGTGATCAGGGCGGGCGCCCGCGCGGCGAAGTCGGCGGCGGGCTACGACCTGGCCCGGCTGTTCGTCGGCGCGGAGGGCACGCTGGGTGTGATCACCGAGCTGACCGTGCGGCTGCATCCCGTGCCGGAGCGCGTGGCGAGCGGGGTGTGCACGTTCGACGACCTGGCCGGCGCGGTGGACACGGTGACGGCGGCGATCCGGCTGGGGCTGGAGCCGGCCCGCATCGAGCTGCTCAACCCGGTCACGGTGCGCGCCTGCAACGCCTACTCGGGGCTCGGCCTGCCGGAGACCGTGCACCTGTTCGTCGAGCTGCACGGCGGCGAGGACGAGGTGGGCGGCCGGGCGCGGGCGTTCGGCGACCTGGTCAAGGAGCACGGCGGCACCGGCTACGCCTGGAGCACCGACGCCGGCGAGCGGGCCAGGCTGTGGCGGGCCAGGCACGACGCCTGGTGGGCCATCCACGCCCTCCACCCCGGCAGGCGCGGCATCCCGACGGACGTGTGCGTGCCCATCTCGCGGCTGGCCGAGTGCGTCACCGCGACCGAGCGCGACATCGCGGACAGCGGCGTGGACGCGCCCATCGTCGGGCACGTCGGCGACGGCAACTTCCACCTGCTGATCATGGTGGATCCCGACGACGCGGACATGACCGGCCGGGCCGCGGCGCTGACCGAGCGGCTGCACCTGCGCGCCATCGGCATGGGCGGCACCTGCACCGGCGAGCACGGCATCGGCCAGGGCAAGGCCGCCATGATGCCGGTCGAGCACGGCGACGCGCTCGGCGTGATGCGCGCGATCAAGCAGGCGCTGGACCCGGCCGGGATCATGAACCCGGGAAAGGTCCTGACATGAAGATCATCGTGGTCGGCGTCGGATGCGTCGCGGCCAAGTACCTGCCCGGTGCGCTGCGCGCGGCGGGGCACGAGCCGGTGTTCGTGGCCGACCCGGCCGCCTACACCGGCCCGTCGCGGCGGGCGCTGGAGACGTGCGTCTGCCTGCCCGCCGACATCGCCGACGCCGAGGACGTGCTGCGCGCCCTGACCGATCGGCCCGGCGTGCTCGACGGGGCCGAGGCGATCACCAGCCCGTTCGACGAGACGTTCCCCGTCGTGCGGCGGGTGGCGGGCAAACTGGGCCTCGCCTGCCCGCCGCCGGCCTTCGCCGCGCTGGCCGACAAGTCGCGGGTGGCGGCCCTGGTGCCGGAGCACAGCCCGTGGACGGCGGTGTTCCAGCCCCGCGAGCTGCCGCCCGGCCTGGCCGAGCGCGCTCCTGGGCCGGTGCTGGTCAAGCCGTCCCTGTGCACGGGCGCGCTCGGGGTGCGCGCGGCGGCCTCGACCGAGGAGGTGGCCGCCGCCGTGGCCGACTCGGGCGTGCCCGGCGCGCTCGACCAGCCGTGGCTGCTGCAGCAGATCGTCGAGGGTGACCTGATCAGCCTGGAGGGGTTCCTGCGCGCGGGCGGGCTGACCGTGATCGGGTTCTCCCGGCGCACGCGGATCGGGGCGACCGAGGTGAGCAACCTGTTCCCGGCCGCGCACACCCTTGAGCCCGCCGTACGCGAGCAGTGCGTGCGGGCCGTCCGCGAGCTGGCGGAGCGCGGCGGGCTGCGGGACGGCTACGTGCACGCCGAGTTCCTGGCCGGAGCAGGGCGAGCGCATCTGATCGACGCCAACGCAGGCCGCCTCGGGGGCGCCGCCATCGTCGAGCAGATCGCGCTCGCCCACCAGGTCGAGCCCGGCGCGGTGGCGGCGCACGCGCTGCTGCTCTCGCTCGGCGCCGCCGATGAGGCGCCACCGTACCGGCCGGCCGGCGAGACGCGGGAGACCACCAGCTTCTGGTACGGCCTGCGCGACGGCGGCGTGGTCCGCGCGGTCACCGCTCCCCCGGACGCCCCGCACACCCAGTTCGCCGTGGCCGGGCAGCGGGTGCCGCCCGTCGGGGAGTCGGACTACGCCTGGGTCGGCATGCTCACCGGCCTGACCGCCGACGCCGAGCGGGCCATCGAGCAGGTCGTCATCCACACCGACGAGGGCGATCGTCCCGCCTTTTGCCGGCCGTGCTGATCTACGCGATCCGGCTCACGAGCTGGTGCTCCTGGGGCGTGCTGTATCCGTTCCTCGCGGTCTGGCTGCTGCGGCTCGGCGTGCTCGACGAGGCCGGCGTCGGCGTGGTGGCCGGCGCCGCGGTGATCGCCAACCGGGTGGGCGCGCTGCTGTGGGCTCCCCTGGTGCACCGCCACCACAAGCGTAACGTGATCATCGTCAGCCAGGCCGCGGTGATCGCCATGGCGGGCGTGCTGCACCTGCTCGGCGGCGCCGGGCCGGCGAACGTCGTGCTCTGGGCCGCCGCCGGCGCGCTGTTCGGGCTGGCCAACTCGGTGGCCACGCTGGCGCAGGTCAGCTTCATCGCCAACCAGGTGCCGCCGAACGCCACCACGCGGGCGTTCTCCTGGGAGAACGTGGCGCTCAACATCGGGGCGGGCATCGCGCCGCTGCTGTCGTCGATGGTGATCTCGGCCTCGCCCTCCTGGTACGCGCTCGCGCCCGTCCCGTTCGCCGTGCTGACGGCCGCGCTGGCCGCGCTGCTGCCCCGCGACCGGCCGGCCTCCGCGGCCGGCGAGGAGGAGAAGGAGGCCGGGGCCGGTTCGCGTACCTGGCCGGCCTTCCTCGTGCTGAACTTCCTCACCCTGCTCGCCTACGCCCAGCTGCACGGCGTGTTCCCCGCGCACGCCGAGCCGGAGATCGGCACGACGGGCGTGGGGCGGCTGCTCGCGCTGAGCAGCCTCGTCATCGTCGTCTGCCAGGTGCCGCTCACCTGGGTCTGCGCCAGGTTCGGCGAGCGCACGCTGGTGAGCGCCGCCAACCTGGTCACCGCCGCGGGGACCGCGCTGCTGCCGCTCGCCGCGACCGGGCCCCTGCCCGCGGTGGCGGCGGTGTTCCTGGTGACGCTGGGCGAGATGGTGTACGGGCCGCTCTACCAGAGCATCGCGGTCCGCCTGGCCGGCCGGCCCGCGCACGCCATGGGGGTGCTCACCTTCGTGTGGGGGGTGTCGGAGTCGCTGGCCGGGGTGGCCGGGCTCGCGCTCATCGGGGCCGGGCTCGGCGCGCTGTCCTTTGCGGGGGCCGCGGGCGCCTGCCTGCTCGCCGCCGGCCTGGCCCTGATCACCCCGGGCCTGGGGGCACGGGCGAGACGGCCGAGCGAGGCGGGGGTCTAGCGGTTCGAACGAGCCGCGTGCCGACTTTTATCGATTTTCGGCGAAAGAGTATGGGCAAGTCGAAAATCTCGCCTTATATTACGGCGCAGAACAGCGTTATCCCCCCGTACTTACCAGCTCACGAGACCCGGCATCCGCTGACGGCCGGCCCGGCGGTGTGCCGCACCCCCACCAGCGCCGCACCACGGCGCCCTCTCGAGATGGGATGAGTCATGCGGAGGTTACCCCTCTTATCCGCTGTCCTGATCACCGCGCTCTCCCTGGCCGTCCCCGCGGGTGCGCGGGCCGACCTGCCGCCGCAGGTGCCCGGCGTCACGCTGCGCACGTACGACGTCCAGATCGAGCTGTCGAAGCTGTGCACGCTCAAGCCCGGCCAGACGCCCAACGTGGACAAGCTGATGCCGGCCGTCGACTGGACGTCCGACGCCGACTTCGGGCTCACCGACATGTTCGTCACCGAGGTCACCGGCAACCTGTCGGCCCCGGCCGCGGGCACGTACGAGTTCCGGCTGACCAGCGACGACGGCTCCCGGCTGCGCATCGGCGACACCGTCGTGATCGTCAACGACGGCCGGCACGCGCCCACGTCGGTGGACGGCACGATCACGCTGACCGCCGGGCACCACCCGCTGCGCATCGACCACTTCGAGCACCTGTACGGCCAGCAGCTCAAGCTGGAGTGGAAGCCGCCGGGCGCGCAGGCGTTCACGCTGGTGCCGGCCGAGGCGCTGAGCACGGACGCCGACGTCGTCCGGGTCACCTCGCCCGGCCGCAAGGAGTGCGAGAGCGGCGCGGACTCCCCCGGCGACGGGCTGCCGCTGCAGGACGTGCACCCCGACCACACGCTCACCGACCTGCGCCCTGCCGGGTTCGAGCCGCAGGTGACCGCGATGGCGTGGCTGCCCGATGACCGGCTGGCGATCACCACGTGGGGCGGCTCGGAGACCAGGCTCGGCGAGGTGTACCTGCTGAGCGGCGTGACCGGCGCGACCTCGCCGGCGCGGGTGACGTACAAGAAGATCGCCGAGGGGCTGCAGGAGCCCATGGGCATCGCGTACGCGGACGGCAAGCTGTACGTGTCGGAGAAGTCCCGCCTGGTGGAGCTGAACGACACGAACGGGGACGACGTCGCCGACAACCTCAGGACAGTGGCGACCTGGCCGTTCGGCGGGAACTTCCACGAGTTCGCCTTCGGCCTGCTCTACCGGGGCGGCCACTTCTACCTCAACCTGTCGGTGGCCATCGACTACGGCGGCGCCACCACCGTCCCGCAGCCGGCCCCCGGCCGTGGCGTCACCGTCAAGATCGACAAGAGGACGGGCGAACTCGACTATCTCGCGGGCGGCCTGCGCACCCCGAACGGCATCGGCTGGGGGCCGGGCGACGACCTGTTCGTGCTGGACAACCAGGGCGGCTGGCTGCCCGCCTCGAAGCTGGTGCACGTCGAGAAGGGCCGCTTCTTCAACCACTACACGACGCCGGAGGGGCCGTTCGACGCGGGTGCGGTGAGCCCGCCGGTGCTGTGGCTGCCGCACAACGAGATCGCCAACTCCCCCAGCACGCCGCTGCTGATGAAGCGCGGCAGGTACGCGGGGCAGCTGCTGTTCGGCGACGTCACGTACGGCGGGATCCAGCGGGCGTACCTGGAGAAGGTGAACGGGGCCTACCAGGGCGCGGTGTTCCGGTTCACGCAGGGGCTTGAGGCGGGGGTCAACCGGATCAGCCTCGGGCCTGACGGGGCCATCTACGCCGGCGGCCTGGGTGCGGGCGGCAACTGGGGGCAGCCGGGCAAGCTCACGTACGGGCTGCAGAAGCTGACGCCGGGCGCGGAGAAGGCGTTCGACCTCCTCAAGATGAAGGCGATCGAGGGCGGCTTCGAGCTGGAGTACACCCAGCCGCTGCCGGTCGGCTCCCTTGAGGGCCGCTACCAGCTCACCCAGTGGCGTTACGTCCCTGCCGTCACCTACGGCGGGCCCAAGGTGGACGAGGAGCCGCTGACCGTCACCTCGGCCACGGTGAAGGGCAAGAAGGTCACGTTGAAGGTCGCGGGGCTGAAGCCGGGCCGGGTGGTGCACCTGCGCTCGCCGCGCCCGTTCGCCTCGGCGTCAGGGGAGCCTTTGTGGAGCACCGAAGCCTGGTACACGCTCAACTCGCTGCCCGGCGGCGCCTCCTCCGAGACGGTGTACGAGGCGGAGAGCGCGGCTCAGAGCGGCGGCGCGAAGCTGAACACCGACCACCCCTCCTCCTCGGGTGCCGGGTTCGTGGACGGCTACTGGACCCAGGGCGCCACGACGCGCTTCGCCGTGCAGGTGGGCGAGGCTGGCACGTACCACGTGGGGCTGCGCTACTCCAACGGCCCCGACCCCGCGCCCGGCACCAAGTCGCTCAGCGTGTACGTCAACGGGACCAAGGTCAGGCAGGTGCCGCTGCCGTCCACGGGCACGTGGGACCTGTGGGCGACCCGGGTGGAGCCGGTGGCGCTCAAGGCGGGCGTCAACACCATCGCCTACCGGTACGACTCCGGCGACCTCGGCAACGTCAACCTCGACGCGATCACCGTGGCGGCCCGGCCGGTGCTGGAGGCGGAGCGGGCCACGCTGCGCGGCGGCGCCACCGTCGGCACCGCCCACCAGGGCTTCACCGGCACCGGTTACGTCGACGGGTACACCGCACCCGGCGCGAGCACGTCGTTCTCCGTGCGGGCCGAGGCGGCGGGCACGTACAACGTCGGGCTGCGCTATGCGGCCGAGGCGGGCACGTCGGTGAGCGTGCACGTCAACGGCAAGAAGATCCGTCAGGTACGGCTGGCGGCCACCGGCGGACGGGACGCCTGGGAGGTGCAGACCGACGCGCTGCCCCTTCGACGCGGCGCGAACACCGTCACCTACCGCTACGACACCGGCGACGGCGGCGGTTTCGGTCTTGACCACGTCACGGTCGCGAAGGCCGAGCGGATCACGCTGTTCGACGGGTCGAGCCTGGCGGCGTGGGAGCGCCGGTCAGGCGGGGCTGCGACGTGGCCGGTCGCGAACGGGTCGATGGAGTCGTACGGGGGCGACATCCGCACCCGGCGCGCGTTCGGCGACTTCACGCTGCACGTCGAGTGGTACGAGCCGGACTATCCGCCCGAGGTGACCGGGCAGCAGCGCGGAAACAGCGGCGTCTACCTCCAGGAACGGTACGAGGTGCAGGTGCTGGAGTCGTACGGCGACACCACGCCGGCCGCCGACGGAGCCGGCTCTATCTACTCCAAGCGGGCGCCCGACCGCAACATGGCGACCGCGCCCGGGACGTGGCAGACGTACGACATCACGTTCCGCGCGGCCCGGTTCACCAGCGCGGGCGTCAAGGTGGACGACGCGCGGGTGACCGTCGTCTGGAACGGCACGGTGGTGCACGACGACGTCGCCGTCGACGGCGGCACCGGCGACAGCATCCCGGAGAACGCGGCCACCGCCGGCATCCGCCTCCAGGACCACGGCGACCCCGGCGAGAACCCCCGCTTCCGCAACATCTGGCTCCAACCCATCACCTGACCGCAGAAGCCGCCCGGTCCCAGCCGGCCGGGCGGCTCACTCACCCCGCCGCCTCGGCGGCCGGGGTCAGGCGGGGCGGGGCTTGTCGGGACGGGGCTTGTCGGGGCGGGGCTTGTCGGGGCGGGTGGGCTCTTGATCGAGCGGCTGTGGGAGCCGACCATCGAAGCAGCGTCCCCCCACCCCCTCCGGAGGCATCATGATCCGCCGTCTGCTGCCCGCCACCGTGCTCGCCGTGGCCGCCGTCACCGTCGTGACCGCGAGCCCCGCCGAAGCCCGCGCCTGCAAGTTCGACCACGCGTGCGCCACCATCTACTACAGCGACTCCACCCGCACCACCGTGGTCGGGGAGAAGTACGAGGACTGCAACGGAGCGGTGGACATGTGGGGCGTCCGCAGCGGCTACATCGACTTCTACGAGAGCCCCTGCTGACCCGCTGACCGGGGCCGTCACTCCCAGGGCGGCCCCGGTCACCGGTGCGGCCAGTACAACCCGCCCGGCGCGGTGCCGGCCACCTGTGCTCGGACGTGGCCGGCGTCCGGGTGGGCGAGATCGTCCAGGATGACGAGGGCCCAACCCGCTCAATGTCGACTTCGTTCACGTGCGGTATCAGACGGGCACCGTCGCGTGACCGTCCGGTGAACCGCGACGCGGTGCGGGTCCGCACTCCCGCACCGCCGCATTCGCGTCACCCGCCGGCCGGGTCGCTCCGGTCGCGAAGGGCGCCGGCCGGGATGAGGGTGCGGATGAGGAAGGTGCCGTCCTGGTGGCGTTCCTGGTGGAACTCGCCGCCCAGCGCCTCCACCCGCGCCCGCACCTCCGCGAGGTCGCCGCCGGTGGCGGCGTGGAAGACCGCGCCGTCGGTGCGCACCTGCACGGTGATCTCGCCCTCGGCGTGCCGCACCTCGACCACGGTACGGCTGCCCGGCGCGTGCCGCAGCGCGTCGGTCAGGGCCGCCTGGACGACCCGGTACGCGACGATCTCGGCGGCCCTGGACGCCGGCTCCGCCTGTCCCGCCTCGGCGAACTCCACCGGCTGCCCCGCCAGCCGCATCTCCGCGACCAGCGCGTGCAGGTCACCGGCGCAGGGCGTCTCCGTGGCGGCGGGCCCGGCGGCGTCCAGGGGGCCGCCGGGGACGGGGGTGAGGAGGTGGAGCAGGTGGCGGAGGTCGGCGATGGCGCGCCTGCCGGTGTCGGTGACGGTGGTCAGGGTGGCGTCGAGGCGGTCGGGGGCGCCGGTCAGGTAGCGGGCCGCCTCCGCCTGCACGATCATCGCCGCCACGTTGTGGGTCACGACGTCGTGCAGGTCGCGGACGATGCGGGCCCGCTCGGCGGCGGGAACGGCCTCAGGATCCCCTTCGCCGACGGATGCGGCCCCTTCGGCGGGCCGGGGTGTGTCAGAGCCGGCGCGCCGAACGTTCCCGGTGTGCCGGTCGGTGTCGGGGCGACGCTGGGCGGGGACGGTGGGCCTGTCGCTGGTGGGCCTGTCGCTGGTGGGCCGGTGGGGGCGGAGCCAGCCCCTGAGCCCCCACGCGCCGGCCAGCATCAGGCAGAGCACCACGATCTCCTTCTCGCGCCACGGTGAGCGACTGCGCCGGACCTCGCTCACGGGGTCCGCACGAGGGTCTCGCCGGTACGCCGGCGGCGCGGGACCAGGTTGCCGCGCTTGCGCGCCACGTACAGGAACACACCGGTCAGCAGCAGCCCGAACACCACCGCGTACGGGCCCCCCTCGTGACCGTTGAGGATGACGGCGACGAACATCGCGACGCCGATCAGCACCCCGCGTCCGAGCGCGCCCCGGGCTCCCTCCAGCGCGACCTCGACCGGCTCCCGCTTCTCGGTCCAGCGCACCACCCGGCCGTACACGTACACGGCGAGCACCGCCATGCCCAGCCCGAAGAACAGCGTGAAGAACGCGTTCCCCGACATCGCTCCCGCGAGCGCGTTGCCCGCGAAGGCCACGGCCGCTACGGCCACGAGCTGCTTGACCAGTCGCATGATGACTCCCTGACGAGATCCGAGCGGCCGCTGTGGCCACGAGGAGAACGCTAGAGATCGAGGGGGCGGCGATCGTCACCGTACGGAGGACATTCGGGGGTAGCTCGCATGGGGGACAGCGCTTTTGGCAGAGTCTTCCCCGTGTCTATGAACGATCTGCCGGACTGGTTGCCGGCCTGGTGTCTGCGCCGGCTCGGCAGCGAGCCCGAGGGCGTGTTGTTCCGGTTGCAGCAGACCTCGATGGTGTTCGGCCTGCGGCTGGCCGGCGGTGCGGACGTGGTGGTCAAGGCGCGTGCCGACGGCGGCAGGGCGGTGTCGTGCGTGACGGCGCAGGCCCGGCTGGCCGAGCGCGGGTTCCCGTGCGCGCGCCCGCTGACGCCGGTGACCGAGGTGGGGTCGCTGGCCGTGCACGCCGAGGAGTTCAGGCCGGGTGGCGAGGTGCTCGCAGGCGACTCGCCGGAGGTGGCCGTGCGCTGCGCGGTGATTTTCGCCCGGCTGATGGCGGAGCTGGCCGAGGTGAGCGTGGAGCCGCCGCTGCCGAGCCCGCGCTGGGCGCGCTGGGACCACGCCGGCGCCGGCACCTGGCCGGCCATCCCCTACCTGGACGAGCAGGATCAGAGCCGGGTGCCCGTGCACGTCGTCGAGACTGCGGGGCGGGCGCGCAGGCGCATCCTGGCGGCCGGGCTGCCGCGCGTGCTCGGTCACGCCGACTTCGAGGCGCAGAACCTGCGCTGGCGTGACGGGCGGTTGTGGACGGTGCACGACTGGGACAGCCTGGCCTGGCAGCCGGAGGCGGCGCTGGTGGGGGCGGCGAGCGGGGCGTTCGCCAGCTCGGGTCAGCCGACGCTGGCGCCGGTCGCGAGCTCGGCGGCCTTCCTGGAGGCGTATCAGGAGGCCAGGGGACGGGTGTTCACGGACGTGGAGCTGGAGGTCGCGTGGGCGGCCAGCCTGTGGACGGCGTCGCACAACGCCCGCTACGAGGCCCTGTACGGCCAGCGGCCGGTCTCCGGCGACGCCGTCGCCACCCAGGCCGCCGAACGCCTCCGCCGCGCGGGCGCCTGACGCGTCCTTCCGTGAGCGTCCGCGCCGGCCACGCCGATCACACCGGCGGCGGCAAGCCCGACCGCAACGGCCGCCGCGACGTCATCGGCGTCGGCTGCCGCTGGCGCACCCGCCCGGCTCAGGCGGTCGCCGGTTCCGCGGCGGCCGTGCGGTAGGCGTGGGCGAGGAAGAGCGCCGCGTCGTCGAGCGCCTGTCCCGCCTCCTCCACCAGCGCCGTGTGGTGCTGGAAGACGTGCGGGAGTCCGCCCCAGACGCGCAGCGTGACGTCCACGCCGGCCGCGCCCGCCCCGGCGGCCAGGCGTACCGAGTCGTCCAGCAGCAGCTCGTTCGACCCGGCCTGGACGAGCAGCGGCGGCAGGCCGGTGAGGTCGGCGAGCGCGGGGCTGGCCAGCGGCGCGGCCGGGTCGCCTGCGCCGAGGTAGTGCGTGCGGTAGCCCTCGATGTCGGCCCGGACGAAGACCGGGTCGGCGCCCAGCTTGCCCTCCATGCTGGCCCCGGTGAGCGTCAGGTCGGCCCATGGCGAGAACAGCACGGCGCCCGCCGGCATCGGCAGCCCCGCCTCGCGGGCCGCGAGCAGGGTGGCGACCGACAGCCCGCCGCCCGCCGAGTCGCCGGCCAGCGCGATCGCGGACGGGCTGGTGCCTCGTTCCAGCAGCTCGCGGTAGGCGGCCAGGCCGTCGTCGACCGCCGCGGGGAACCGGTGCTCGGGGGCGAGCCGGTAGTCGAGCGAGACGATTCTGGTGCGGGCGCGGCGGGCCAGTTCGCCGGCCAGGGCGGCGTGCGTACGCGGGGAGCCGACGACGTATCCGCCGCCGTGCAGGAACAGCACCACCGTGTCCCCGTCCGCGCCGGCGGGCGTGAGCTCCAGGGCGGGGCGGCCACCGAGCATGGTGTCGCGGACGGTGACGCCGTCGGGGGCGGGCACGTCGAAGAGCGTGGCGAAGTCCGTACGGGCCCGCTCGACGGTGCCGCCCGCCGTCTTGGGCGCGTTGCGCAGCATGTCGTCCAGGTCCTGGCGCTGCTGACGGCTCATTGGTGACCTCTCATCCGGTGCGTCCTTCGGGGACGCATCGCGCAACACGCCGCGCGGTGATCGCATTCCGGCGAACGGCTCAGCGGGCGAAGCGGCTGGTCACGCCGGCCGCCAGCCGGAGCGCCTCCTTCAGCGCGGCGGTGGCGTCGGTGACCGGGCAGAGCACGTGGCGGATCGTCCGGTGGGCGTCGGCGACGATGACGACGGTGGCGCGGGCGTCGGGGGCGGCCAGATCAAGACCGGCTCCCTGTCGCGCTCCGAGCGGATCGCCAAGTACAACCAGCTCGTCCGCATCGAGGAGGAGCTCGGCACCGAGGCCCGCTACGCCGGCCGGTCGGCGCTCAAGGTCAAGTGACCTTGCGGGCGGACGCGCGCTTCCTGTAGGCGGCCACCTTGTGCCGGTTGAGGCAGGTGGCGGAGCAGAAGCGGCGCTGGCCCGCCGGGGACGCGTCGGTGTAGACGTCGACGCACCGGGAGGCGTGGCAGGTGCCCAGCCGGGCCTGCTCGTGCGTCATGAGCCAGGCGAGCAGGCAGGTGGCCAGCGCGGCGGCCAGCAGGTCGGCGGCGTCGCCGACCGCCCAGCGCAGGCCGTCGGGGGCCGCCACGGGCAGCGGGCGCACGGCGCGGAGCAGGGCGTTCAGCTCCTCCAGGGCCCGGCCGTGGCGCGCCGCGGCGAAGACGGGGAAGACGGCGTTCGCCGCCGCGACGCGGCCGCCGGTCGCGGGCAGCGCGAGCCCGGGGGGCCAGGCCAGGAGATCGTGCGCGTCGGGATACGGTGTCTCCTGCTCTCCCGCGGCCTCGCGCGGCGGGTCGGCGTACTCGTTGACGAACGCGACCACGTGTCTCACGTCGAGGACGGGAACGGCGGGCATTCCTCCAGTGTAACCCCGAAAAGCCGATCTTCAGGTTACGAAGGGCAGGCGTGCGACCTGCGCTCCTGGGCAGCTGACCAGCATGGAGGAAGGTCAGCGATGCGGCAGGCCCCGGGTGGCGGTGTCGAGCTGCCTGCTCGGCGAGCCGGTACGGCACAACGGCGGCCACAGCCGCAGCCGCTACCTCACCGACGAGCTCGCGCCGTTCGTGGACTGGCTGCCGCTCTGTCCCGAGATGGCGATCGGCCTCGGCGCGCCCCGCGAGGCGCTGCGCCTCGAACGCTCCCCTGAAGGCCCCCGGCTGATGACCCGCCGCAGCCGCCGCGACCTCACCCCCGCCATGGCCGAGCTGGCCGCCGAGCGCACCGCGGAGCTGGCCGCCGACGGGTACGTGTTCAAGGCCAAGAGCCCGAGCTGCGGCATCCACGGCATCCCGCTCTACGCCGGCGAGAACGCGGTGACCAGGCAGCAGCGCGGCATGTTCGCCGACGCGGTGATCGAGGCGCACCCGCTGCTGCCCGTGGAGGACGACGGCCGGCTCAACGACGCCGTACGGCGGGAGGCGTTCACCGAGCGGATCTTCGCCCACGCCCGGCTGCGCGAGCTGCTGGAGAGCCCATGGCAGCCCCGCGACCTGATGGCCTTCCAGGCCCGGCACAAGATGCAGCTGCTGGCCCACACCACCGAGGGCTACCGCGAGACCGGCCGCCTGGCCGCCCAGGCGGGCACCCGGCCGCGCGACGAGGTGGCCGCCGCCTACAGCATCGCGTTCCGCACCGCCATGGCGGCGCCGACGACGGTCGGGCGGCACGTCAACGTGCTGCAGCACTGCCTCGGCATGATCGGCGACGGGCTCGATCCGGTGCGCCGCGCCGACGTGGCCGAGGTCATCGCCTCCTACCAGGCACGCCGGGTGGCACTGAGCGTGCCGCTCGCCCTCCTGCTCCACCACGCGCGCGGCGCGGCGGCCACGTACGTGGCGGAGCAGACGTACTTCCAGCCCTACCCCGAGGACCTCCGCCTGCGCAACCACGTCGTATGAGGCGCAGACGCACCTCCAGCCCCACCCCGAGGAGCGCTGCCGCGCGTAACCACGTCGTGTGAGGTGCGGATGCGATAGAATGATCATGTCCCGAGCGGTCGCCCGCCCGGGATTCTGCTTTTCATGTCCTCTTCTCTTCGCGTCGTCCTGAGCGCGGCGCTGCCGTTGCTGCTGTCCATGAGCGCCGGCGTCGTCGCGCAACTCCTCGGCACCTCCCTGCTCGGCCGCCAGGCGACCGCCGAGCTGGCCGCGTTCACGCTGGCGAGCGCCGTGCTCAGCCCGGTGACGGCCGCCGTGGCGGGCGGTCTGCGCGGGATGTCGCCGTTCGTTGCCGCCTGCCGTGACCGTCCCGCCGAGGCGCTCGCCGTCCTGAAGGACGCCCGCTGGCTCACGCTCGCCCTCGGGACGGCGGGCGCCGGCGTGGTGCTGGCCGTGCCCCTCATCGCGCGGGCCGGCGGGGCGCCCGAGGCGGCGATCGCCGAGCTGGGCGCGCTGCCCGCGCTCCTCGCCGGGCAGGTGCTGCTGTCGGCGGCGGGCAGCGGCGCGGGCGGCATGCTGATCGCGCTGCGGCACAGCAGGAAGGTGCTGTGGTCCGGCCTTTCCGGTACGGCGGCGCAGGTCGTCCTGCTGCTCGCGCTCGTGCCCGCGTACGGCGTCCAGGGCACCGGCGTCGCGATGGTCACCGCCACCGCCGTCCAGGTCGTGATCTCGAACGTGCTGCTGCTGCGGCTGCCCGAGCTGGCCGGGCAGTCGTGGTGGCCGGGACGGCCGCGCGGGCGGCGGATCCTGCGCATGGCCAGGGTCGGCCTGCCCCTGTCCGCCACGCTGATCGTCAAGTTCACGGTGATGGGCGGGGTCGCGTACGCCGCCGCGCGCACCGGCGTGCACCAGGCCGCCGCGCACGCGATCCTGCTGTCCCTGGACGGATTGCTGGGGCTCGCGGCCTTCGCCGCCGCGCAGGCGGTGACGCCGGAGGTCGCGCGGGCGTCGTCCCCTCGCGCGGCCAGGCGGCTGATCCTCGCCGCCGTCACGGTCGCGGCGGGCGGGGTGGCCGCGGGCGCGGTGGTGGTGCTCGTCGCGGGTGACGTGGTGCTGCGGCTGTTCACGCAGGACGCCGCCGTGTTCTCCCTCGCTCTTGGGCTGGCGCCGCTGCTCGTGACGTTCTCACTGGTGAGCAACTGCGCGATCGTCACCGCGTACGGGCTGGTCGGGCTTAAGCGCTCCTCCTGGCAGCTGGCCGCGGTCGGCACCGGTTACGGCCTGCTCGCGCTCGCCATGGTCCCGGCGGCCACGGCCTGGGGGCTGGCCGGGGTGTGGGGCGCCATGATCGCGGCCGCCGCGCTCACCTGGGCGCTGCAGATCACCGGCTTCGTCCGGCACAGCGCCGCTCTCAAGCCCGCCGCCGCCTAGGATCGGAGATCAAGCAGATCCACGCGCGCCCGAGGAACCTCATGGACACCGCCACGTCCGTCACGATCGACGACGTCCGCGCCGCCGCCGCCCGGCTCGACGGCATCGCGCACCGCACGCCCGTGCTCACCTCCCGCATACTCGACGAGCGCGCCGGGGCCGAGGTGTTCGTCAAGTGTGAGAACCTCCAGCGCGTCGGGGCGTTCAAGTTCCGCGGCGCGTACAACGCCATCGCGCTGCTCTCCCCCGAGCAGCGGGCGCGGGGCGTCGCCGCCTACTCCTCGGGCAACCACGCCCAGGCCGTCGCGCTGGCCGCGCGCGAGCTCGGCACCTCGGCCGTCATCCTCATGCCCGAGGACGCGCCCCGCTCCAAGCGCGCGGCAGCGGCCGGTTACGGGGCCGAGGTCGTCACGTACGACCGCTACACCGAAGACCGCACCGCGCTCGCCCGCGCCCTGGCCGACGAGCGCGGCCTGGCCCTCATCCCTCCCTACGACCATCCCGACGTCATCGCCGGTCAGGGCACCGCCGCCCTTGAGCTGCTGGCCGAGAGCGGCGAGCTGGACGCCCTGCTCGTGCCCGTCGGCGGCGGCGGGCTGCTGGCCGGCACCGCGATAGCCGCCACTTCAGCGCATCCGGCCATCCGGGTCATCGGCGTCGAGCCGGAGAACGGCGACGACACCAAGCGCTCGCTGGAGGCCGGGGAGCGCGTCACCATCCCCGTGCCCAGGACGATCGCCGACGGGCAGGCGCTGCCGACGCCGGGCGAGCTGACGTTCGCGATCAACCGGCGGCTTGCCGACGGAATCGTCCTGGTGAGCGACGCGGAGATCGTGGAGGCGATGCGGTTCGCGTTCGAGTACCTGAAGGTCGTCATCGAGCCCAGCGGCGCCACCCCGCTCGCCGCCCTGCTCTCCGGCCGCCTGGACGCCGCACCCCGCCGCGTGGGCCTCATCGCCTCAGGCGGCAACGTCGACGCACAACGCTTCACCGACCTGCTCAGCGCGAGCTGACGTCGGTCACCGCAGCAGCTCGGCCAGCAGCTCACCGAACTCGCCGGGGTGCGTGCTGAGCCCGGTATGCCCACCGGGAAAGTGCACCAGCTCCGTGCCGAACCGCTCCGCCATGACCGCCGCCGGCCGGTAGGGCACCTCCCCCCGCGACTCGGCGCCACCCGCGAGCACCAGCCGCTCGGACAGGGCCTGAAGCCGATCGAGGTCGGGCACGTAACCCATGAAACTCGGCACGATCCGCCCGAGAAAGTACGGCATATCGCCCATAGTCCGCTCCACCCTGGCTGCCGCTTCGGGCGGCAACCCACCCGCCTCCACCGGCGCGGCCGAGGGAGTGGGAGGGGTGGAGCGGCCGCCCTGCGCACTGGCGCCAGGCGTCGGCGTCTGCGGGGTGGGCTTGGCTTGGAGGCCGGCGGCGAAGATGGCCGCCGCGGGCATCAGGCCCTCCCTCTGCAGGGTGTCCTGGACCCTGATGAGGAGGGCTCGGTGTTCGGGGGCGTCTGGGAGGACCTCTACCAGCGGGGGCTCATGGGCCACCACTCTTTGCACTCGCTCGGGGTGGGTGGTGAGCAGGTGGAGGGCGGTGATCGCGCCGGAGCTGCAGCCTGCCACGCGGGCGGGGGCGTCCGGGGAGAGCAGGTCCAGTAGCCGGTATGCGTCCTCGGCGTGCCGCTCGACCCGCTGGGGCGCGTCGGGGTCGTCGAGCGGGCTGCGGGCCAGGCCGCGCGGGTCGTAGGAGGCGACCGTGCAGTCGGCGGCGAGCCGGTCGGCGACGGCGTCGAAGGAGGCGGCGCCGCCCGTCCCGCCGGGGATCAGCAACACGAGCGGCCCGCTGCCGCGCACCTCGTAGTGCAGGGTGGCGCCGTCCACGCGCAACCGCCCCGTCGTCGGGGTGGTGCTGTTCGCGTGTCGTGGCGTGGGCGGGGTTGTGCCTTCTACCCGCGGTCGGTCGGGGGTGGTCATGTGGGGGTTTCCTCTTTGCGCGGTGGCCAGTGTTCGAGGGCGTTGTGCAGGGCCTCGATGCAGCGGGGCCAGGAGTCGGTGGCTGGGCGGTTGTGGGCGAAGCCGCCTGCGGCCTCGATGCTGACGAAGCCGTGCAGCGCGCTGCGGATCAGGCGGACGGCGTCGGTCAGGTCCGGCTCCGCCAGCCGGTACGCCCGCAGCATGCTGTACGTCAGCTCGACCGCCCGCCGCGGCCCCGCCGCCTTGGCGGCCAGCTCGGGGTCGATGGGGATCGGGACCTGGGTCGCGGTGTAGCGGCCCGGGTGGTCGTGGGCGTAGGACCGCCAGGCGTCGGCGTACGCGACGAGCGCGTCCTTGCCGGCCCGCCCCGCGGTGGCCTCGGCGATGCGGATGGTCTTCTCGTCCGCGCCCAGCAGCGCGATCCGCCCGCGCAGGTCCTCCAGGTTGCGTACATGTGCGTAGAGGCTGGCGTCCTTGACGCCGAGCCGGCGCGCCACCGCCGACATGGTGACGTGGTCGAGCCCGACCTCGTCGGCCAGTTCCGCGGCGGTGAGCGTCACGCGTTCCACGGTCAGCCCGGCACGTGCCATAGCTGGACGACCTTTCCTAGGCAGAGGACTTACTGCACTAGGTTATACCTAATATCCCTAGGAAAGGGTAACCAGTGACTCCATGGCCTCGCGTTCGATGCGGGACAGGTCGCGCAGGAGCGCCCCGGCCTGGGCGAGATGGCCGGGGTCACCGCCCTCCCCCGCCTTGGCGATCAGCGCGGACACGTCGGTCCAGAGGCCGGCGGCCTCGGCGTACAGCCGGTGACCTGTACGCAGCTCCGCACCCCCCACCAGCTCGGCGCAGGCGGCGAGGAAGTCCCGGTAGAGCACGCGGAACAGGCCGCCGCCGGTACCGCCCCGCTCCATGAGGTGAGCGGCCTGCGGCAGGTCGCGGCGCGGGTCCTCGGCGCGGTCCCACCAGGCAGGCACCTTCGCGGCGGCCTTGGCGATGCCGCGGTGGCCGAGGTTCGCGATGGGTGCGGCGAGGAAGGCGGCGGCGCAGTCCCTGACGGCGGGAACCAGGTGCTCCTGCCAGCGGACCGGGTGCGCGGGCAGGGCGAGGGTGAAGGAGCGGTTCCTGGCGGTCATGGGGCCGCGTTCCGCACGGGCCAGGGCGAGGCTGGAAAGCCCGGTACGCACGTCGCCGCCCTGCTGTGCGGTGTCCACCAGGTAGGCGTCGTGGTCGTCGTAGCCGTACACGGCGACGACGTGCCCGCCGAAGTGCACCTTCGAGCGGAAGTAGTCGAGGTGGTAGCAGTCGAGCTGCAGGCCGACGGGACGGCCCGCGTCAAGGGGCGCGGCCACGTTCGCCCAGGCCCGGCGCGGTGAGGAGGTCTCCTGGACGGTCAGCGTCAGGTCCAGCCTGGCGGCCAGGTTCCTGGTCAGCTCGAACGGCTTGACCCGGCCCCCGACGAACGGCACCGGCATCGCCTTGCTGTCCCAGTAGACGAACGACAGGCCGGCGCCGAGCCCGAACAGCAGCGGCTCCGGCAGGTCGAGCCCTTCGTGGCGGAGCAGCACCCCGAGCGCGGTGGTCTCGCAGTGGTGCAGGCCGCGGGGCTCGACGCCGGTCACGATGGTCATGCTCGAAATCTCCTCAGAGCGTGGTGGGGCTGAGGAGTAGCATGAGGTCTCCCCTGGGGGGAGAGTCCACCCGTCCCGAGCGGCAGGAGCCCCATGGACGAGACGTACGACGCGTTCATCGCCCGCCCCATGGCCGAGAGGCGGCGGCTCTATCAGGACCTGTCCGCGCAGGAGCGCAGCGATCTCTGGCTTGAGCAGCTGCTCCGCTTCCGCGCCGGCAACCCCGAGCTGACGGCGGAGCAGCGCCGCGTGCTGGACGATGCCGAGGCGCTGATCCGTGACGCGTCGACGTTCGAGCCGGGCAGCCCGCCCACCCCCGGCCTCGAGCGGGTGGGCGAGGCGGCGATCGCCGCCTTCGGCAAGGACACCGCCCTCCTGCTGCTGGCCGGCCTCGGGCCGCCCGACGGCGACGCCTGCTCCATCGCCTGACCGGCTCAGGCGCGCTGCGGATCGGGCCTCGGCAGCAGGCAGCCCGGCCGGTCGAGGTCGAGGCGGTTGCCGGTGGTGAGGCAGGTGGTCAGCCAATACGTCTGCGTGCCGTACGCGATGGACTTGTGCTTGGTGATGACGCCGTCGCGGTCCATCTCGCACGGGTTGTCCTGGGTGCAGGCGCCGCCGTCGCGGTTGCTGGTGTTGTTGATGCCGATGACCTGGCCGCTCTTGACGTCCACGACCGGGGAGCCGGAGCTGCCCGGCCCGGTCCGGCACGCCTTGGTGTAGCGCAGCACGTCCTCGGTGACGTATCCCGACTCGAGCACCCGGTAGGCGAGCCGGTCGATCGCGCAGGTGAAGACCTTCTTGAGACCGCCGGAGAGCACCTTGATCCGGGTGCCTGGCGCGGGGCGGGCGGCCGCGAGGGTGAGCGGGCGGACCTGATGGTCGTGCTCCAGCCGCCGGTACGTGGTGCCGAGCCGGTAGAGGGCGACGTCGGTGCCGGTCATCGTGACGTACGCGGCCCTTTGCGCGTGCACGGCGGCGGCCGGTCGCCCGGCGTCGTCGAGCAGCCGGATCAGGCGGTGGGACGGCCGGTCCACCAGCACTTCGCCGGGCACCGGCCAGGCGCCTTCGTAGCAGTGCCCGTTCGTCAGGACGAGTGCGGGGTCGTCAGGGGTGCTGGTCTGGGTGCGTACGAGGGCGCCCGAGCAGCCGTTCACCTCGGCGGCGCCGGCCAGGCCCGGCACCGGTGAGAGGAGGGCGGCGAGGAGCATGAGGATGCGCATCGGGGAGTCCGTTCTATGAGAGGGGTCACTGCATGCCGGGGCAGGTGCCCGTGGCGGTGCGGCCGGTGCGGAAGAACTCGACGGCCTTGTCCGCGCACGGCAGCTTGGCCAGCGAGGCGTGCGCGTCGTCCTGGACGGTGAGCAGGGCGCCGCCGGCCGCCTTGACCGTGTCCATGGCCCACGCGTACGGCGTGGTGGCCTCGTTGACGTGGCCTGACACCTGCAGCGGGCTCGCGCCCCTGACCGGCCGCCACGGCTGCGCGGGCCACGGCCAGCCGGCGCACCAGCTGCCGAACTGGATGCCGCCCCCGGTCGCCGGGTACGTGCGCCGCCTGGCCTCCACGTCGGCCCACAGCCGGTCGAAGTCGCGCCCGCCGGTGCCCTCGTTGCAGAAGACCCCGTTGTACTGGGTGGAGTTCAGGCCGAGCGGCGCGTCATCGAAGCCGTACACCGGGGCGGTGCCGGAGCTCGGGCGCGCCGAGCGGGGAACGCCGCCGTCGCGCGCGGTCGCCAGGTCTCTGGCGGCGGTGGCCCAGCCGGTCGCGTCGAGGCCGAGCAGGCTCCTGACCCACGCGCCGTCCAGCCTGACGCCCGTGCCCGCCGGGCGCGGCTTCCTGGTGAGCTTGTCACGCAGGGCGAAGACGGCTTCGCGGGCCTGCTGCGGGGTGGCGCCGAAGTGGTACTCGGGGTCGTGCCCGGCCAGCCAGGTGACGAAGCCGTCGAAGTTGCGCTCGGCCACCGCGTCCACGGCGGCGTCCATCGCGGCGAGGTCCATGACCGGCGGCATCACCGAGTCCAGCCACATCCGCTCGACGCGGGTGTCGAACAGCGACCGGTAGTTGAGCCCGACCGCGGTGCCGTACGAGACGCCGTAGAAGCTGATCTTCGGTACGCCGAGCGCCGCCCTGATCGCGTCGACGTCCCGGGCGATGTTCCTGGTGGTGAGCTGCCTGGCGAAGGCAGGGTCCAGGGCGGTGCACCGCTTGTTGGCGGCGGCCATGTGGTCGAAGAGCGCCTTCGCCTGCGCCTTCGCCGACGCGTTCGCCGGCGGCTCGAACGTGCCCTCGTCGCAGTCGATCCTGTCGCTGTAGCCGACGCCGCGCGGGTCGAACCCGATCAGGTCGTGGTCGGTGGCCAGCGGGGCCAGGCCGTTGGCGGCGTAGCTGGACGGGGCCGTGATGTTGGAGATGCCGGGGCCGCCGGGGCTGATGACGAGCACGCCCCGCCGCTTCGCGGCGTCTGCGGCCTTCAGCCGGCTCACCGCGATCCTGATCTTCCGCCCGTCCGGCTTCGCGTAGTCCATCGGAACGGTCACCAGCGCACATTCCGACTTGCTGTCCTCCGGCGTCGGCCAGTCCTTGGCCGTCGTGGCGCACGGCCGCCAGGTGAGCGCCTCCGCGCCCTGGCCAGGAGCGGCGTTCACACCGGCTGGCGGCGAGCCGGCAGCAGTACCGGCAGCAGTGCCGGCAGCCGCCGGTGGGGCGGTGAGGCAGGCGACCGCCGCCCCCGCCAGCGCGGCGTGGGCGAGGTTTCTGGTGCTGGGCATCGTCGTGTCTTTCCGTGGTGCCGCCCGCGCGCCGCCCGGCACGCGGGGCACGCCGTGCGGCGCACTCGGCACATCCTGGGCGTCCTGCCCATCCATCGTGTATCGGTCGCCGCGCGGGCTCGCATCACATCCCTGTATTTAGCTGCGCAAGCAACAAGACGGAATAGTTGCCTGCGCAACCATCCGCCAGGCCATGAGCCCCTCGGCCCAGGCTTGCGCGCGACCGGTGCCCGGCGAGAGAGTGGCGTTGTGGATCGTACGGACATCTCCCGGATGAGAGCTGAGCGAGCGGTCCATCGCGCCCTCCGGCACAAGCGGCGGGTGAACAGGGCGCTGCGCCGGGCGTCGGTCGTGGCGGCCGCGATCGTGATCACCTTCATGGCGATGCTCGCGATCGTCGTGACGGCCTTCGGGCTCCAGCACTGGTGGTGACGAGCGAGGCTCTTCCTGTGAAGCCGATCGGCGATCATGTACGGTGAGCCCCAGCCGTATCCCCCTAACGGCCTGGAGTAAGCAGTGCCGCACATGTCCCGCCGTCAGGTGCTCTCCCTCGTCCCCGCCGCCGGTCTGCTGGCCGTGGCCGCCCCGGCCCGCGCCGCCACAGCCGGTCGAGCCGCCGTGTCAGGAGCCGTGTCAGAAGCCGCGTCAGCAGCCGTGCAGGCCGTCGATCACGGACGCCTGCTCGCCAACACCGTCGCCATCCTCGCCGGCACCCCCGAAATCAACGCCCGGCCCGAGGTGGCGGGCAAGCTCACCGCCATCGTCAACGCCGCCAGGCAGCGGCTGACCGCCATGGACCAGGCGGGCGACGGCGAGCTGTTCGCCGGTCTGACGCTCGGCACCGACGACGTCAACCTCCGCCTGGCCTACCAGTACCTGTACGAGATCGCGCTGGCCACCCGCACTCCCGGCAGCGCGCTGGAGGGCGACGCCACCGCCGCGCGGCGCACCGCCGACGGCCTGGCCTGGCTGCACGAGCGGTACTTCGGCGACCAGTCGGCCGGCTACTACGGCAACTGGCACAACTGGGAGATCGCCATCCCCACCCACGTCAGCAGGACCCTAGCCCTGCTGCCCGGCGAGCTGCGCGGCGACCTCACCCCGCCCTACCTCGCCTCGATGGACGCCTACCTGCGCAACGGCAAGGACGGCGACGTCGATCTCGACTCCCGCTTCCACACGGGCGCGAACCTGGCCGACATCACCGCCAACCGCATCCTGCAGGGCGCGCTCACCGGCGACGACGCCCGGGTCGCCAAGGCGATCGCCGACCAGTCGACGGTCTTCGCCACGATCGACCCCTACGACCTGCAGCACGGCAACACCGACGGCTACTACGCCGACGGCTCCTTCATCCAGCACCACTCGGTCGCCTACACCGGCTCGTACGGCCGGGCCCTGCTGACCCGCGTGGTCCAGACGCTCAACATGCTCCAGGGCGCCACGACCGGGTTCGCCGACCTGCCGGCCGTGGTGTACCGGTGGATCAGCGACGGCTTCGCCCCGCTGATCTTCGAGGGCTGGATGATGGAGATCGTCAAGGGGCGCGCGGTCTCGCGTACCACCAGCGGCTACACCGACCTCAACGTGATCGTGGAGGCCATCGCCGACCTGGCCGAGCACGTCGATGACCCGCTGCCGCTGAAGAAGTACCTGCGCTTCCTGCCGGCCGCCGACACGGCGGCGTTCGTCTCGCCGGGCGGCATCGCGCGCTACGCCGCCGTCCGCGCCGACGCCTCCGTCCCCGCCGCCGACCTCAACCCGGCCGCGCGGTCGGTGGCGTTCAACGCGATGGACCGCACCGTGCACCGCCGTCCCGGCTACGCGTTCGCGCTGGCGCGCAGCTCGGAGCGGATCAGCAAGTACGAGTACATGAGCGGCGAGAACCTCATGCCCTGGTTCCAGGGCGACGGCGCCTACTACCTCTACCTGTCGGGCGAGGACCAGCGGGAGGTCTACGGGGTCGACTACTACACGACCGTGTCGCCGTACCGGCTGGCCGGGGTCACCGCGCCGGTGGAGGAGCGGCGGACGATCCCCGAGCTGTACGGGCGCCTGTGGTACGAGAACCCCGGCCACCCGCTGAACTTCACGTCCTCGTCGGAGTCGCAGAACACCTACGTGTACTTCCCGCGCGGCGAGAACGCCTTCTCCGGCGGGGCCACGCTCGGCGCGTACGGCGTGGCGGGCATGGTGCAGTCCGACGACGTGGCCTACACCGCCAAGCAGGAGGGCCTGCTGCCCGACGACTTCGTGGCCTACCGCAACGCGCGCGCCACCAAGTCGTGGTTCATGTTCGACGACGAGATCGTGGTGCTGGCGGCCGGCATCTCAGGGCAGGGCGGGCGCGACGTGGTGACCACCGTCGACAGCCGCATCGCCGCTCCAGGCGACGCGGTCGCGCTCACCGGCGAGCGCTGGGACGGGCGCGCCTGGCAGGCCGGCGGCGCGGCCACGCCCCTGCGGTGGCTGCGGTACGCCAACGGCACCCGGGGCACCTCCGTCGGCTACGCCTTCCTGACCAGGCGGCCGGTCGCGGCGGGGCTGGAGACGGTCACCCGCAGCCGCAGGGTCGTCAGGACCGGCAACCCCGACACCGCCGTCACCAAGAACGTGTTCACCGCCACCGTCGCGGGCGACGACGCGCTGGCGTACGCGCTGGTCCCCCACGCCACCGAGGCCGCGCTGCGCCGCTACGCCCGCGGCCCGGTGAGCGTCGTGGCCAACACCCGCGACGTGCAGGCCGTCCGGCACGACGGGCTCGGCATCACCGCCTGCACCGTCTTCGCGAAGGGGCCGCGCCTGGCCGGCCGCCTGCTCGTGGACGGCCCGGCCGCGCTCATCGTGCGGGAGTCGGGCAAGCGCACCGAGGTCGCCCTGTCCGACCCGACGATGCGGCGCGACCACGTCTCGGTGCTGGTGCCCGGCCGGCCGCTGCGGGTGTCGGAGGCCGACGAGGGCGTCACCGTCCGGCGCGTGCCGGGCGGCACCCTCGTCCGGGCGACGACCCGGCACGCCTACGGCCGGACGTTCACCGCCACCCTTCACTGAGTGCGGTCCAGGAAGGCCGCCACGAGCGGGGCGATCTCCGCGACGTGGGTCTCCAGCGCGAAGTGCCCGGTGTCGAACAGGTGCAGCTCGGCATCGGGCAGGTCGCGCAGGTACGCGCGGGCGCCCGCCCCGGTGAAGAACGGGTCGTGCTCGCCCCACACGATGAGGGCGGGCGGCGTGTGCTTGCGCAGCCACGCCTGCCAGCGGTCGTAGCTCTCGACGTTGGTGTGGTAGTCGAACAGCAGCGCCGCCTGGGCGTCCCTGCGGCCGGGCTGCTCCAGGAAGTGGTGGTCGAGCGTCCAGCCGTCCGGGGCCACCAGGGCGGGGTCGGGGACGCCGGTGACGTACTGGGCGCGGACGGCGTCCAGGGTCAGCTCGGCGCGCACGCGCTCCTCGCCGCCCGGCATGTCCGGGCGCTGTGCGAGCAGTTCGACCGCGGCGTCCGACAGGCCGTCCGCGTAGGCGTTGCCGTTCTGGACGATCAGACCGGCGATCCACTCGGGATTGCGCTCGGCGACGCGGAAGCCGACCGGGGCGCCGAAGTCGAAGACGTACAGGGCGAAGCGGGTCAGGCCGAGCGCGCGGACGAAGCTCTCGGTGAGGTCGGCGAGCCGGTCGAAGGTGTACGTGTAGCCGGCCGGGGCCTCGGTGTGGCCGGAGCCCGGGTGGTCGGGGGCGATGAGCCGGTAACGGGCGGCGAGCCGGTCGAACAGGCCGCGGTACTGGTGCGAGGCCGACGGGAAGCCGTGCAACAGCAGCAGGACGGGCGCGTCGGCGCGGTCCGGCAGGGACTCGCGGTAGAAGACGCGGACTCCTTCGACGTCGACGTGGCGGTGCGCGGTGCGGGCTGGTGCGGTCATTGCTAATGCCTTCTTTCGTAGCTGATGCATTAGATACAACCTGACCCTTCCCTAATGTGTCAAACCCGTCAGGTAGCATTAGGGACATGAGCGATCCCCGTCCCCTCGTCGGCGAGCCCCTCGCGCTCGACCTCGTCAACACCCGCAACGCCGACGGCGACCACCTGGCCACGCCGCAGGATCTGCGCAGATGGCTGGACCTGGAGGCCGCCCGGTTCCCCGGCGTCCTGGACCTCGCGGTCTCCGACGCCGGCCTCGCCGCCGTTCGCGAGGTGCGCGAGCACACGGCTCGGGCGCTGGAGTGCGTACGGCGAGGCGAGCAGCCGCCCGAGGAGGCCCTCGACGCGCTCAACCACGCGCAGCGCGCCGCGCCCGCCATCACCGAGCTGGCCTGGGACGGCGGCGCGGTGACCGCCACCAGGCGGCGCGACGGCTCGGCGGCGGACCGGCTGGCGGCCTGGCTCGCCGAGGCGGCGGCCGAGCTGCTGACCGACCCGGCGGTGACCACCGTCCGCGCGTGCGAGGCGGACGACTGCGTGACGCTGTTCCTGCCCGCGCACCCCCGCCGGCGCTGGTGCGCCGCCGCCCGCTGCGGCAACCGGGTGCGCGTGGCCCGCCATTACCAGCGCGCCAAATCCGCCGGGGGACGCATCGATGAGAACTGAGAGAGCGCTCTCTTGACAGGAGCACTCAAGTTGCCGGAAGGTTTCCGTAAACTCACCCCCGTGGATCCGATGAGGTAACCCACATGGCACGCACCCCCCGTTCCAGAATGCTGCTCGCCATCGGTACCGCCCTCGCCGCGATCGCCGCCCTGGTCGCTCCCATGGCCGGCACCGCGAGCGCCGCACCCGCCCCAGGCCCGCTCGTCTGGTCCGACGAGTTCGACGGGCCCGCCGGCAGCGCCGTCGACTCCTCGAAGTGGCGCTTCGACATCGGCGGTGGCGGCTGGGGCAACAACGAGCACCAGTACTACACCGACAGCACCCGCAACGCCGCCAAGGACGGCAACGGCAACCTGGTGATCACCGCCCGCCGCGAGAACCCGGCCAACTACCAGTGCCACTACGGCACCTGCCAGTACACCTCCGCCCGCCTGCTCACCGCCGCCACCTTCACCCGCACGTACGGGCGGTTCGAGGCACGCATGAAACTGCCGCGCGGGCAGGGCATCTGGCCGGCCTTCTGGATGCTCGGCGGCACGTCGGGCTGGCCGGACAACGGCGAGATCGACATCATGGAGAACATCGGCCGCGAGCCGAACACGGTCCACGGCACCATCCACGGCCCCGGCTACAGCGGGGGCGGCGGCATCGGCGCCGGCTACACGATCGGCGCCCCGTTCGCCGACGCCTTCCACACCTTCGCCGTCGACTGGTCGCCGAACCTCATCGTCTGGTACGTGGACGGCGTGGAATACCAGCGCCGCACCCCCGCCGACCTGGGCGGCAACCGCTGGGTCTTCGACCATCCGTTCTTCATGATCATGAACGTGGCGGTCGGCGGCAACTGGCCCGGCTACCCCGACGGCAGCACCACGTTCCCGCAGACCCTGACCGTCGACTACGTCCGCGTCTACGCCCCGCCGACCACGGGCGGCGGCGGCCGGATCACCGGCATCGGCGGCAAGTGCGCCGACGTGGCCGGCGCCGCCACCGCCAACGGCACCCCCGTCCAGCTCTGGGACTGCAACGGCACCGGCGCCCAGAGCTGGAGCTGGAACAGCGACGGCTCGGTCCGCGCGCTCGGCAAGTGCATGGACGTGACGGCCGGCTCCACCGCGAACGGCGCGAAGGTGCAGCTCTACGACTGCAACGGCACCGGCGCGCAACGCTGGACCTACGACTCCGGCACCGGCCAGATCGTCAACCCGCAGTCGGGCAAGTGTCTCGACGCGACCGACGTCAGCTCCGCGAACGGCACCCGCCTGCAGATCTGGGACTGCTCCGGCGGCGCCAACCAGCGCTGGACCCGCACCTGACCGTTCATCCTGACCCGCGCGAGCCCGCACGCGTACCCCCGTGCGGGCTCCCGCATCGACCAGCCGCCGCACACCCGCACGCCCGCCGTTTCGGCGGGCGTCGGTCCTTACCGGTCGGAACCGATTCCCGTTCATGTTGTGGGAGAGCGCGTTCTCCGTCGAGGGATCTGCCGCGCGGGGAAAGCGTTTGTGCGGGACCGGGCCGGGTTGGGGGCGGATCATCTGGTCCTACGATGGGGAGGTGGCTCCGACTTCCCCGCGCGCGTCCCGTGACGCGGCCGTACCCAGCATCAGGGACGTCGCCGCAGCGGCGGGAGTGTCGTACCAGACGGTCTCACGGGTGCTCAACGACTCGCCCAGAGTGCGTCCCGAGACCCGCGCCAGCGTCCTCGCCGCCATCGAGCAGCTCGGCTTCCGTCCCAGCCGCACGGCGCGCGCGCTGAGCCTCGGCCGGGCGCGCGGCATCACCGTGGTCACCTCCGACACCGTCCTCTACGGCTACGCCGCCACCCTCCAGGGCATCGAGGAGGCGGCCCGCGCGGCCGGGATGTCCGTGGGCGTGCGGGTCGTGGAGTCGGCGGAGCCGGCCGAGGTGCGGCAGGCCGTCGAATACGTCAGCGACGCCAGCGCCGGCGCCGTGGTGGTGATCGCCTTCGACACGATCGGCGTCGCGGTGCTGGAGGCGCTGCCGGCCCACGTACCGGCGGTGGCGGTGGCCGAGCCGGCCGCGCCCGACCGTGGCAGGGTCGCGATCGCGCTGGACGAGCGGGGCGCCGCGGCCGACGCCACCCGGCATCTGCTCGACCTGGGCCACCGCACGGTGCACCACGTGGCGATCCCGTCCGAGGGCGGTCAGGGCGGCCGCCTGGCGGGCTGGCGCGACGCGCTGCACGCGGCGGGGGCCGCCGTCCCCGAGGTGCTGGGCTGCGGGTGGGACATCGCCTCCGCGTACGCGGCCGGGCGCGAGCTCGCCGCCGACCCGCAGGTCACGGCCATCCTCTGCGGCAACGACGACATCGCGCAGGGGGTGCGGCGGGCGCTGTACGACGCGGGCAAGGACGTGCCAGGCCACGTCAGCATCGTCGGCTTCGACGACATCCCCGGCGCCGCCTACTGGACGCCCGCGCTGACCACCGTACGCATGGACTTCCCAGGGCTCGGCCGCGCCTGCTTCGACGCCGCCATGGCCGAGCTCTCCGGCCACCCCCAGCCGGCCCCTCGCCTGGTCCCCCCGGCCCTGATGATCCGCGAATCCACCGCCTCGCCCCCGCCCGCCTGACGCGGGCTCGCTCGAAACACGCAGGTAACGATCCGGCAAAGGAGGCTTTCGCCGGAGGCGTGTGACCGTTCACACTGGCGAGCATGTGACCGGTCACATAACGACCGGATCCGTGGAGTGCCCGAAAGAGAGAGCTTGCATGCCTGCTGATGTCGTGGAGACCCTGCGCTGGGGCCATTCGAGGCTCGCGCTCGCGCTGGAGATCCGTCCGGATCGCCCGGTGACGCTGCGCGAGCTGTCGCCCGGCCAGGCGGCGGCGCCCACGCGGACGTCCCAGCCCGTCGTGGAGGTGCTGGTGCCGGGCGAGGGCCGGGCGCGCGCCTCGCAGCGGCTGTCGGAGACGGCGGTGGGCATCAGGCTGCGGTACGCGGGCGCGGACCGCTCGTCGCACGACGGCCGGCACGAACTGCGGGTGCGGCTGCGGGACGAGGCGTCGGAGCTGGGCGCCGAGCTGCTGCTGGAGTCGTACGAGGGCGTGCCCGCGGTGCGGGCGTCGGTCCGGGTGACGAACCTGGACACGGCCCCGGTGCCGCTGCTGGCGGTGACCTCGTTCGCGGCCGGCTTCCACGGCGCTCCGGCGAGCGACCTCGACGTCCTGTACGCCGACAGCGCCTGGCTGGGCGAGAGCCGCTGGACCCGGCGCCCGCTCGCCGACCACCTGCCCGACCTGGGGCTGGAGGGGCACGGCCACGGCCGGGTCGCGTTCGCGCTGACCAGTTCGGGCACGTGGTCGAGCGGCCGGTACGTCCCGATGGGCGGCCTGGCCGAGCGCGACTCCGGACGTACGTGGCTGTGGCAGATCGAGCACAACGGCCCCTGGCGCTGGGAGGTCGGCGACCGGCTGGACGGCGTGTACGCCGCCCTTTCCGGACCCACCGACCTCGACCACCAGTGGAGCCACCCGCTCGCGCCCGGCGAGTCGTTCACCACGGTGCCGGTCTCGGTCGCGGTGTCGGCGGACGGCCTGACGGGCGCGGCGGCGGCGCTGACCGCGCACCGGCGCGCGTCGCGGCGTCCGCATCCGGACCGGGAGCGGCTGCCGGTCGTGTTCAACGACTACATGAACACGCTGATGGGCGACCCGACGACGGACAAGCTGCTGCCGCTCGTGGACGCCGCCGCCGCGGCCGGGGCGGAGGTGTTCTGCGTGGACGCCGGCTGGTACGACGACGGCGGCGACTGGTGGGACAGCGTCGGCGAATGGCGTCCGTCGAGCACCCGGTTCCCCGGCGGCATCGAGGAGGTGCTGGCCCGCATCGCCGAGCGCGGCATGACGGCCGGGTTGTGGCTGGAGCCCGAGGTGATCGGGGTGCGCAGCCCGATGGCAGGCAAGCTGCCGGACGAGGCGTTCCTGCGGCGCGGCGGCGTGCGGGTGGCCGAGCACGGCCGCTACCACCTCGACCTGCGCCATCCCGCCGCCGTCGCGCACCTGGACCAGGTGGTGGACCGGCTGGTCACGGAGCTGGGAGTGGGTTACTTCAAGCTCGACTACAACATCAACCCGGGCGCGGGCACCGACGTGGACGCCACCAGCGCGGGCGCCGGGCTGCTCGCGCACAACCGGGCTCACCTGGCCTGGCTGGAGTCGGTCCTCGACCGCCATCCGCACCTGGTGCTGGAGAACTGCGCGTCCGGCGCGATGCGGATGGACTACGCGATGCTCTCGCGCCTGCAGCTGCAGTCGACCAGCGACCAGCAGGACTTCCTGCGCTATCCGCCGATCGCGGCCGCCGCTCCCCTGTCGGTGCTGCCCGAGCAGGCGGCCAACTGGGCCTACCCGCAGCCGGACATGACCGAGGAGGAGGTGGTGTTCGCGATGTGCACCGGGATACTCGGCCGCCTCTATCTTTCTGGCAACCTGCACCTCATGGACGAGCGCCGGCTCGCCCTGGTCAGGGAGGGCGTGGCGGTGCACGGCCGGCTGCGGCCGGTGCTGCCGCGCGCGACCGCGTGCTGGCCGCTCGGCCTGCCCGGCTGGGACGACCCCTGGCTCGCCTTCGGCCTCCGCGACACCGCCCATCCGCACAACGCCCGCTCGACCGGCGCCGCCGCAAGCGCCGCCGCCCCGGCCGCCGGCTCCCCGGTCGACGACCTTCATGTGACCGTCTGGCGACGGCCAGGGGCGCCGGACAGCGCCGTGCTCTCCCTCCCCCACCTGCGCGGCCGCGATCTGGACACCACGGTCGCCTACCCGGAGGCGGCCGAGGGCTGGCGGCTCGCCTGGGATCCGGGGGCCGCCGAGCTGACCGTCACGGCGGACGTACCGCCGCCCACCGCCCGCATCCTGCACCTCCGCCCCCGCTGGTCCCCCCGGAACCGGCCGACAGCGTGACGAGACCGAAGGACGTTATCGTGCGAACCGCCCCCCGTACCGCGATCATGGTCGCGGCAGGCGCCCTCCTGGCGCTCACCGCCTGCAGTGATCCCGCCGCCGGACCGGCGGCCACCGCCGGGGCCGCCCCGGCCGCCTGGCCCGACCCGAGCGCCCGCCTGGACGGGGTGACGCTCACCGTCTGGGCCGCCCAGAACAGCACCACCGTCCCCAAGGCGGTCACCGACGCCTTCTCCCGAGCCACCGGGGCCAAGGTGGAGGTCGTCACCGTCCCCGACCCGTACGAGCAGGGCGTGCAGACCAAGGTCGCCACCGGCGACAAGCCGGACCTGGCGTTCTGGCAGCCGACGGCGTCGATGCTGACCGCGCTGAACGCCCGCGCCAACCTGCAGCCGCTGGACGGCGCCCCGTGGATCGAGAAGCTCTCGCCCGAGCTGCGCGACATCACCGGGATCCTGGACAAGACGCGGTACGCGGCGCTCATCACCAGCCCCGCCGTCGAGGGCGTCTACTACAACAAGGAGGTCTTCGCGGCCAACGGCGTGAAGGAGCCGCCGAAGACGTTCGACGAGATGGTGGAGCTGGCCCGCACGCTCAAGGGCAAGGGCGTCACCCCGTTCTTCGAGATGGCCGGCGACAAGTGGGCCACCCAGTGGTGGGTGCAGGTCCAGCTCGCCGACGCCGCCAGGGACGGCCTGTGGGAGCGGATCAACACCGGCAAGGAGACGTTCGAGGACGAGACGGTCCTGGGCGCGATCAAGACCTACAAGGGGCTGATCGACGAGGGGCTGTTCAACGCCGACATCAAGACGGCGACGTTCGAGGACCAGGGCGAGGCCCTGTTGTCGGGCAAGGCGGCGATGGCGGTGCAGGTCAACTCGTTCTTCGGGCAGCTTCAGGCCAAGGCCGACACGGCCGAGCTGGATGAGAAGATCGGCTTCTTCCCGATCTCGCCGTCCGGCAATGTGGGCACGTCGATCCCCGACCAGTCGAACGCGCTGGTGGCCTTCCGCACCGGTGACGAGAAGCGGGAGGCGGCGGCGCGGCAGTTGCTGGCGTACTGGATGGGGCCGGGTTACGGCACGTTCGTCGCCGACCGCAAGACCGTGTCGCTGCGTCCCGACGTGCCGACGCCCGACGGGGTGCCGCAGGCGCTGAAGGACGTGCACGCCTCGCTCGGCGAGTCGGTCGGGTCGATGCAGTCGCTCGCGGTCGCGAACCCCGACCTCTATCTCAACCTGGCCGACATGATCACCGGCAGCCTGACGCCCGAGCAGGTGGCCGCCGCCACCCAGAAGCAGTTCGCGCAGCTCGCCAAGGCCGCCGGCGCGCCCGGCTTCTGACCTGGGAGCAGCAGTGCTGATGACCAGAGAGCGGTCCGCCCAGGAGACACGCCGCCCGCCCGCCGGGCCGGGCAGGAACCGCACGCACCCGATGTGGTTCCTCGTCCCGGCCTTCGCGATCCTGTTCGTCTTCTTCTTCCTGCCGACCCTGTTCAACTTCATCTACGCGTTCACCGACTGGTCGAGCTTCAAGAGCGAGATCCGGCCCGTGGGTCTGGACAACTTCGCCGCGCTGCTGTCGGACGGCACGCTGTTCGGCGCGCTGCGCGTCACCCTGATCTACGCGGTGCTGGTGGCGGTGTTCCAGAACCTGTTCGGCTTCGGCCTCGCGGTGCTGCTGGAGCGGGACACCTGGCTCAACAGGGCGGCGAGGGTGGTGTTCGTCATCCCGGTGCTGATGTCGGCGCTGGCGGTCGGCTACCTCTTCCAGGCCCTGCTCAAGCCCGACGGGAGCCTCAACGGGCTGCTGTCGGCGCTGACCGGGCAGCAGGTGGAGGTCGCCTGGCTGGGCAGCACGACGTGGACGCTGGTGCTGGCCGCCGTCATCCACGCCTGGAAGTGGATGGGCCTGTCGATGCTCATCTACCTGGCCGGGCTGAAGTCGGTGCCCGAGGACGTCGCGGAGGCGGCTCGCATGGACGGGGCCTCGCCGTGGCAGGCGTTCTGGGCGGTGCGCTTCCCGCTGCTGGCGCCGGCGATCACGTTCAACGTGGCCACCTCGCTGCTCGGCTCGATGAACGGCTTCGACATCGTGCAGGCGCTCACCGGGGGCGGCCCGGCCCGCAGCACCGAGATCCTCAACATCTTCATCTACCGCACCTTCGGTCAGGGCCTGTTCGCGCAGGCCACGACCATGAGCCTGGTGCTGTTCCTGATGGTGACGCTGCTGGCCTTCCCGGTGATCCGCATCCTGCGCAAGAGGGAGGAGATCCTGTGACGGCGCCTGTCTTCGGCGGTCCCGGCCGCGCGCGTGCCGCCCGCCCGCCGCTCTCGCGGGGCCTGGCCGCCCGGCTGCGTCCCGTCGCGGTCGTCGTGCTCGTCCTGCTCGTGATGGGCGTGCCGCTGTGGCTGGTCGTGGTGACGGCGGGCAAGTCGCAGGCCGAGGCGCTCTCGCCGGACCTGTCCCTGCCGTCGAGCTGGCACCTGTGGGAGAACCTGGCCCAGGTGTGGGAGCAGGGAGAGGTGCCGACGGCGTTCCTCGGCAGCGTGCTGGTGGTGGCGCCGTCGGTGGCGCTGGTGCTGGCGCTGGGGTCGATGGCGTCGTGGATCCTCGCCCGCCGCGCCTCGCGGCTCGTCGCGGTGCTGTACGCGCTGGCCATCAGCGGCATCGTGCTGCCGCCCGCCGTGGTGACGATCGTGCTGCTGCTGCGCCAGCTCGGCCTGGCGGGCAGCCTGGTCGGGATGGTCGGGGTCTACGTCGGCATCTACCTGTCCACGGTGATCTTCTTCGTGACGGGCTTCGTGCGTACGGTGCCGCTGTCGCTGGAGGAGGCCGCCCGCATGGACGGCGCGGGCCCGCTGCGGGTGTTCTTCTCCGTCATCCTGCCGCTGCTGCGCCCGGTGCTCGCCACCGCGACCATCCTCATCTGCCTGTACGTCTGGAACGACGTCTTCTACGCCTTCTTCGTCATCGGCGGCCGGCTGGACACGCTGCCGCTGAACCTGTTCCAGGTGGCCAACGCCGGGCTGTACCTCAGCAACTGGCACCTGATCTTCGCCTACATCATCCTCATGAGCCTGCCGCTGCTGGTCGTGTTCGCCGTCGCCCAGCGCAGGATCATCTCCGGCATCACCGGCGGTGCCGTCAAGTAGCCCCCGCTTATCAGGAGGTTGTCTCATGCCCGGACACCGGTTAGGACGGCACGCCCTCGCGTCCGCCGTCGCGGTCGTGACGCTCGCCGCATTGACGTCGGCGCCGGCCACCGCAGCAGTACCCGACGTGGTCGCCGTGGACTTCGCGCAGCGCACCGGCCCCGTGCACGGCGGCGCGACCGGCGGTCTCTACGCGCTGTCCGACCCCGGCGTGCCGGGCGACAGCCTGGTGGCCGGCGCGCGTCCGCGTACGGTCGCGCAGAAGGCCCCGGACGGCGAGCAGCACCCCAACGGCGACGCGCTGACCGTCGCCGACGGGTTCTTCGCCGCCGGCGGCGACGAGGTCGTCATCTACATGCAGGACGTCTACAGCCGCTGGCCGTACCAGGACCTCGGTATCGAGGACTACCTGGCCAAGGTCGAGACGATGGTGCGCAAGGTCGTCCGCGAGCGGCCCGGCGACAAGGACAGGTTCGTCTGGGTGCCGTTCAACGAGCCCGACTGGATCTGGTACGAGGACTGGGCCACGCAGAAGGAGCGGTTCTTCTCCGATTGGAAGGCGGTGTTCGAGCGCATCCGCTCGATCGACCCCGGCGCCCGCATCGTCGGCCCCAACGAGGCGTTCTACCGCCCGGAACGACTGCGCGACTTCCTCACCTGGGCCAAGGAGACGCCCTGCGCCGGGCAGGACGACTGCCTGCCGGACATCATGGCCTGGCACGAACTGCAGCGCGAGCGGCTCGCCGACTACCGCTCCCACTACGAGCACTACCGCGCGATGGAGCGCGAGCTCGGCATCGGCCCGCTGCCCATCAACATCGACGAGTACGGCAACCGCCGCGACATGTCGGTGCCCGGCCAGATGATCCAGTGGATCTCCCTGTTCGAGGACACCAAGGTGGACGCGGACATGGCGTACTGGACGTACGCCGGCAACCTCGGCGACCACGCGGTGCGCACCCGGCAGGCGAACGGCGGCTGGTGGCTGCTCAAGTGGTACGCGGACCTGACCGGCCAGACGGTGAAGGTGACCCCGCCGCGGCTGAACGCCGCCGACACCGTGCAGGCGGTCGCGGCGCTCGACGAGTCCGCGCGGCGCGGCACGATCCTGGTCGGCGGCGGCGCCGCGCCCGTCAGGCTCGACGTGACCGGGCTCGACCGCCGCGTCTTCGGCACCCGGGTGGACGTCGTGGTGTCGAAGACGACCTGGACCGGGTACGAGGGCGACGCGGCCGAGCCGCCGGTCGTCGCCGCGACGCGGGCCAAGGTGTCGGGCGGCGCGATCACGGTGGACGTGCCGGGCGGTGACGTGATGGCGGCGTACCGGGTGACGGTCGTGCCGTCGAGCGGCCCCGCGCCCGCCGCGGACGCGCCGTGGTCGGCGTCGGTCGAGGCCGAGTCGGCCAGGCTCACCGCCGCCCGCGTCTTCGACCAGGACACGACTGCCGACCCGCAGCTGTACGCCACGTCCGGCAAGCGCGACGTCGGCGGCATGAACCAGGACGATTCCGCGGTGACGTTCCCGGTCACCGTGCCCGGCGACGGGCGCTACCGGCTGGGCGTCTACCAGGGCACGAACAAGGCGCCTGGACGGCACGCGCTCTTCGTGGACGGCAAGCTCGACCGGATCGTCCAGTATTCGGCGGACCTCGGGTGGACCTACCGGGGCAGGACCGACGTCGAGATCGAGCTGAAGGCGGGCACGCACGAGCTGTCGCTGCGCACGAGCACCGGGGACGGGACGCGGCTGCCGGGCAGCGACGTGACGCTCGACAGGTTCGACCTGACCGAGGTGCGCGGGCCGCACAGGGCGGTCCACGGGGCCGACGAGGCGCGGCTGTCCGGCGGCGCGCGGATCGCCAGGGGCGGCAAGGGGCCGGCCGTGGTGCTGGGCGGCAAGGCGCGGGCGACGTACTTCGTGGCCGCGCGCGAGGACGGCTACCACGACCTGACCTTCTCCTACCACGCCGCCGGGCGTGGTGACCTGCGGGTCTCCGTGGACGGCCGGGAGATCCCCGGCCTGCGCGCGACGCGGCCCGGTGAGGGCGGGTCGCGGGCGCGGGTCTACCTGCCTGCCGGGATCTCCAAGGTCGAGGTGGGCGGCCCGGCCGGGCTGGAGCTGCGCGCGCTGACCACGGTCAGGGCCACCGCGTCGGACGGGACCGTGCACCGGGTGGAGGCCGAGCGGGCGCCGCTCGGCGGGACCGCGAGGACGGTGACCGTCCCCGGGACGAGCGCGTCCAACGCCTCGGGCGGCGCGTACGTCACCGACCTGGGCGGCACCTCCGCCGGCACCCTCACCCTGGCCCGCCCCGACGGCTTCGGCCCCGGCGATTACGTGCTGGTCGTCCGCTACGCCAACGCCGACAGGAACACCGGACACCCCTACAACACAGATGTGATCAGCCGGCACCTCGACATCACGGAGGCAGGAGGCACGACGACACGCGGCGTGTTCCGCCACAACTACGCCTGGGACGAGTTCTGGCCCCAGGCCACCCCGCTCACCCTCAAGACGGGTGACGGAGCACTGACCATCGGCAACGCCACCGCCCCGGGCCCGAACGTGGACCGCCTGGAGCTGGCCCGCCTGGTGGCCGAGGTCTCCAACCGCTGAGCCGGCAGCGGGAAAGCGCGCGCCGGGGCGTGGTCGTGGGCTTCGTCGAGACCCACGGCCGCCCCCGCACCGCCGCCCTCCTGGAGGGCGTCGAGG
>NZ_JBEXLH010000048.1:0-69466 GCF_040609855.1 Nonomuraea sp. NPDC004580
CCGCTCAAGTCCCTGTCAAATTGACCGGACCGGCTCGACTTTCCAAGAATTAAGCCGCGCCCCCTTTCGGAGACAACCCCTCTAACTTACCAGCCGATCCGAAGTGGTGCGAAACCAGCGACGGACGACCGCGAAGGTAGTGGGATTTGCCGGGCATCTCCGAGGCTCTGAGGAGCCTCTCGATCGCCCTGCGGGAAGTAACTCTAGCAGCCTGCACCGCGTACTCGGGCCGACTCAGGTAATCAGGAGGTTCTTCCCTTCCCACCAGACACTCAAACCTCGGCAACGAGCTGCCCAGCCGGCACCATGGGGCAAGCCGACCGCAAGTCATCCGCAATCGCTCCCAGGTACGAAGTAGGTCACGAGCATGCTGCGCTCACGGAGGGGTGACCGCTATGACCCGGTCGGAGTTCGACGACATCCGCGCGTTCCTCGCCGACGAGGCGACCCACGCTGATGACCTGCTGCGGATCGCCAGGACTCTGATCGACGACCTGGAGCACGCCCAGCTGCGCGAGGCCGTGCTGCGTACGCACTATCTGCGGCTGCTGACGGCGGCGCGGGCGACGGTGGCGGCCGACATCGTGGGGTCGCCCGACCCCCTCGGCTTCGTCCGGCACGAGCTGGCCGAGCGGGGGCAGTTGCCGGAGGACGGTGAGGCTGTTCACCGCATCCTCGCCGACGCCCGCGCGGCGGCCGCCCTGCTCGCCTGCTTGGAGAGCCGCGACTGTGAGGGCCCGGCCCGCGAAGGACGGTCTCCCGAGCGACGGTCTCCCGAGCGACGGTCCCCCGAGGGACAAGCACTCCCAGGGCAGTTTCTCCCTGACCGAACGGCGGAGCTTCCGGGCCGGCCGGCACTCGAAGCGCAGGCAGTGGAGGGCCAGGCGGTGGAAGGCCAGGCGGTGGAAGGCCAGGCCCAGGAGAGGGACGGACTGGAGGCGCGGGCACCGGAGGGCGAGTGGCTCATGGAGGGGCCGACGTTCACCGGGCAGGGCTTCGAGTGCCAGGACGTCCAGCTCGTGCAGGATCCGCAGCTCCCCCAGGAGGGCGACGTGACGAGCCAGAGCCCGCCACGCTCCCGCGCCCCGCGGATGCGGAGCTGCATCGGCACCGCGCGCATCCTCCCCCGCTGAAGCGACCGGTTCGCCTCACCGCGGCGACGGTCCTGTTCAGAGGAGGGGCCATCCAGCCCCTCTGATGCGACCATCCGACCTCGGTTGAGATGGTCAACCGGCCTTTCTGATCTGAGGCGACCGTCCCGCCCAAGGGGCGACCGTCCTACCTAGGGGCGACTGTCCTGAGAGGCGGGCCATCCACCTCTCCGAAACGACCATCCGAACCCGGCTGAGGTCGCCATCGTGTTCGGCTGCGACGGCCGTCCCGTGTCGCCCTGAGGGACGCCGGTCAGGCGCTGACATGATGACAACTCCGGGCATACCCGCCCTTGGTCGACCGCCTGTAAGACTCCGCATATGTGGCAGCGGGGGCTGAATTGGGTGGCAGTCGGCTTGGTCGGGCTATTCGGCCTGATGTGGGTCGGCATCGTGATTTATGCGGATCAAGGGTCGCCCGGCTGGATGCGCGGCGTCCAGATCGTCTTCGGGGTGTTCCTGCTCGGCTGGGCCGTGCGCAAGACGTATCTCATGGTCAGCCACGCAACCCCGGAAACGAAGAAGTCCCCGGCCTCCGGATGATCCGGTGGCCGGGGACTTCAATCTTGGTAGCGGGGACAGGATTTGAACCTGCGACCTCTGGGTTATGAGCCCAGCGAGCTACCGAACTGCTCCACCCCGCGTCGGTGTGTCTGCACTTACTCTACAGGCCCCGGAGGAGTGCTTTGACCACCGAGGTGGTCCGTTCACACGAATGCCCGGTCTCCGTTTCCGGATCCCGGGCCTTCGGCCTGGTAGCGGGGGCAGGATTTGAACCTGCGACCTCTGGGTTATGAGCCCAGCGAGCTACCGAACTGCTCCACCCCGCGTCGTCGTGCTTATGAAGGCTACCGGGCGACGCGGGGCGGACGCAAACTGAATGGCGCTAACCGGTCGGCGTGGCCGACGGTGGCGCGCTGGGCGCGGCCGGCGGCGAGCCTGTCGGTGTGGCGGACGGTGACGCCGACGGGGACGCCGACGGGGAGCCTGACGGCGTCGGTGACGGCGAGGACTGCGGCTGGGCGTTCGCGCCCTTCAGCGCCTCCAGCGCCTCCTCCAGCCGCTTCTGGGCGTCGCCGTAGGCGTCCCAGTCGGGCGGGCTGGCCTGCAGCGCCTTCTGGGCGTCGGAGTAGGCCTTCTGGGCGTTGGAAATCGCGGTGTTGAGCGCCGTGCTCGCCTGGTCGGGCTGAGCCTGCTGCTGCTCGTCCGTCTGTTCCTGCTCTTGCTGCTGCTGTTGCTGCTGCTCGCTTCCGAAGACCTCTTGCAGGGCCTCCTCGAGCGTGCGGGCCACACCGATCTTGCTGCCGAACGACACCAGGATGCGCTGCAGGATCGGGTACGGCTCCTGCCCTCCGCCCGCGGCCACCTGGATGTAGACCGGCTCGATGTAGACCAGCCCGCCCGCGTAAGGGAGCGTCAGCAGGTTGCCGTAACGGACCGACGAGGCGCCGACGCCCAGCAGGTTGAGCTCACCCGCGAAGCGGCTCTGGAAGGCGTTCTGTGCCTGTCCTGGGCCGGGGATCGGGGTGCTGGACGGCATGCGCAGGATGCGCATCCGGCCGTATTCGCCGCTCGCCGACGAGTCGACGGCCATGAACGCCGCCAGGTTCGGACCCTGACGCGGCACGAACGTGGTGGTCAGCGAGAACGTCGGCTGGCCGCCCGGCATCGTGGTGGTCAGGTAGTAGGGCGGCTGCTTGATGTTCTTCTCGCCCTGTGTCGGGTCGTTGGGGACGTTCCAGAAGTCCTGGCCGCTGTAGAAGGCGGCCGGGTCGGTGATGTGGTAGCGCGACAGCGTGTAGCGCTGCACCTTGAACAGGTCTTCCGGGTAGCGCACGTGCTGCTTCAGCTCGGCGCTCATCTCCGAGGCCGGGCGGATCGTGCCGGGGAAGGCGTTGCTCCAGGTCTTGAGCAGCGGGTCGTTGCTGTCCCACGCGTAGAGTTTGACCGTGCCGTCGTAGGCGTCGACCGTGGCCTTGACGGAGTTGCGGATGTAGTTGATGCGGTCGCTCGGCTGCTGGGCGATGACGCGCCGGTCGGTCGAGGTGTCGCGCGTCATCTCGCCGAGGCTCTCGCTCTGCGAGTACGGGTAGTCGTTGCTCGTCGTGTAGCCGTCGACGATCCACTGCACCCGACCCTCGATGATCGCCGGGTAGGCGTTGCCGTCGAGCGTGAGGTAGGGCGCGACCTTCTGGACCCTGTCGCGCGGGTTGCGGACGTACAGGATCTTGGAGTTGTCGTTGACGTCGCCGGACAGGACGATGTTCGCCTCGCCGTACTTGGCGGCGTAGAGGAGCCGGTTGAGGAACGAGCCGACGGGGACGCCGCCCCGGCCGGTGTAGGTCGTGTTCTTCTGCCCGGTGCCGCCCGTCTCCGGGTAGTCGAGCTCCTGCGGCGCGTTGGGGTTGCCGCCGGCGATGACGTATTCGGCCGAGGCCGGGTCTTCGCCGTAGTAGATGCGCGACTCCTTGAGCTGGGTGCTGTTGACCAGCGGGCCCGTGACCGGCATGTCCTTGGCGTCGTAGTCGGGCAGGCCGCTGCTGTCGACCTTGTTGCCCGGCGCGGCGACGAAGCCGTAGCCGTGGGTGTAGACGAGGTGCTGGTTGATCCAGTTGTTCTGCCCCTCGGGCGGCCCGTCGAGCTCGCGGACGCCGACGATGTGGTCGATCAGCTTGCCCGAGCTGTCGGGGTAGCGGTCGACGTCGAGCGGGTCGGCGAAGCTGTAGAAGCCCCTGATGCGCTGGGTCTGCTCGTAGGTCGAGGAGACCAGGGACGGGTCGAGCAGGCGCACGCCGGAGACGGAGGTGTCGCCGTTGGCCTGGACCTTGGTCGGGTCGGCCTGCGCGTTGTACGTCTCGACTTCTGTCTTGTCGACGTTGTACGCCTCGCGGGTCGCCTCGATGTTGCGCCCGATGTAGGGCGACTCCTTGCCCTGCTGGTTGGGCTTGACCTGGAACTGCTCGACCAGCGCCGGGTAGACGCCGCCGATGAGGATGGCCGAGAGCACGAGCAGGCCGAAGGAGACGCCGGGCAGCATGCCGCCCGGACGCACCACGCCGGCGAAGAAGAGCGCGGCGCAGATCAGCGCGATGATCGCGAGGATGGTCTTGGCCGGCAGGACGGCGTTGACGTCGGTGTAGGAGGCGCCGTGGACGAAGCCCCGGTCGGAGAAGACGAGTCCGTACCGGTCGAGCCAGTAGGCCACGGCCTTGAGCAGCACGAAGACGCCCAGCAGCACCGACAGGTGGACGCGGGCCGCGCGGGAGGCGTGGACGCCGGGCGACTGCAGGCGGAAGCCGCCGTACAGGTAGTGCGTGATCGTCGCCAGCACGATCGAGATGATCACGGCGGTGAACAGGAAGTTCAGCACCATCCGGATGAACGGGTAGTCGAACATGAAGAACGAGATGTCCATCCCGAACAACTTGTCCGTCTTGCCGAACGACTCCCCGTTGATGAACTGCAGCCACGTCTGCCACTGGCCCGAGAAGGACGAGCCGGAGAAGAGGGCGAGCAGCGCCATGCCGACGATGAAGATCAGCTTGCGGTGGGGGTCGAGCGCCATGCGGTAGCGGTCGGCTCCGCTGGCGCCGCCGAACATCGCCGGGCCGAACATGGGCCGGGTGCGGAAGGCGAGCAACATGTTGCCGCCCGCGATGGCGACCATGAGCACCGCTCCGACCAGGAACAGCACGATCTGGGTCAGCACCACACCGCTGAAGACCGTCGTGAATCCGGTCGCGTCGAACCACAGATAGTCGGTATAGATGCCGGAGAACAGGAAGAAGAATGCCACGATCGCCACGAGGGCGATCGCCACAGGCAGAAGCAGTCGCGGTCGGCGGGGCAAGCGCATCGCCCTGCCGGCTCCTGGGGTCCGGAAGCTCAAGGCCAACCCCTCGTCGTAATGAAGAAACGGTCCGTGTCTGGCAACCTACACCGCAGGGCCAGCCGTACGGCTAACGCACGGCGAGCGCCAGAAGTTTCATCCGGCCTCGCACGCGGGCACGTCACCCTTGCCGGTGCGCAGCGCGTCGAGCGCCGCCACCGCGCTGTGCAACGTGTCGGCCCTGACCAGCCGCAGCCCGTCAGGAACGCTTTTGAGCGCCTCTGCGCAGTTGCCGGCCGGGGTCAGGAAGACCGTGGCGCCTGAGTCCTTGGCGCCGACCATCTTCTGCGCGATGCCGCCGATCGCGCCGACCTCGCCGGCCGGGGTGATGGTGCCGGTGCCGGCGATCTGCTTGCCGCCGGTCAGCTCTCCAGGGGTGAGCTTGTCGAGGATGCCGAGCGAGAACATCAGCCCGGCGCTCGGCCCGCCCACGTCGCCCACGTTGATGTCGACGTCGAACGGGAACTTGTACTGCGCCTGCATCATGACGCCGACCACGGTCTGTGCCTTGGGACCCGCGACGGTCTGCACGGTGACGTCGAGCTTCTGTGCGCCTCTGGTGACGTTGAAGGTGACGCTCTCGCCCGGCTTGTGTGCCTTGACCGCGTCGGCGACGGCGGTGACGTCTTTCGTCTCCTTGCCGTCGACGGAGTTGATCTCGTCGCCCTTCATCAGCTTGCCGTCGGCGGGCCTGCCCTTCTCGGTGGAGACCACGCCCACGACCATCGCGTAGGCGACCTTCAGCTCGTTGAGCGCGGCGGCGGTGGCGGAGTCTTGGGAGTTGGTCATCTCGACGGTGTTCTCCTCCTCGACCTCCTGCGCGGTGCGGTCGGGAGCGAAGATCGTCTCCTGCGGGACCACCGCGACGGTCGGGTCGAGCCAGCCGCGCAGCGCCGTCAGCAGGTCGATCTTGGCGGCGGGGCCGCCCTGGTAGGCGACCGTGACCAGTTGCAGCGAGCCGCTGGTGGGGTAGGTCTGCCTGCCCTTGATCGCGATGACGGGCTTTTTGTTCACCTCGCCGATCGTGTTCTCCGTCGGGCCGGGGCTCAGCACGACGTACGGGACCGGCTGGAACGCGCCCGCCACGCCGAGCGCGAGCACGAGGAATCCCGCGAGCAGGAGCGTCAGGGCGCGTCGAGACATGTCTTCGAGCTTATTCGCCGGCGCCGACCCACTCGGTCTCGCCGTCGGCGAACGCCTGATGTTTCCAGATGGGGACGCGGGCCTTGAGGTCGTCGATGAGCCGCCGCGCGGCCTTGAACGCCTCGTCGCGGTGGGGCGCGGCGACCGCGACGATCACCGCGATGTCGCCGAGCGCGAGGTCGCCCACCCGGTGGACGGCGGCCACGGCGGTCACCGGGAAGTCGGCGGCGACCTTTTCGGCCACCTGGCGCAGCTCGGCCTCCGCCGAGGGGTGGGCGGAGTAGGCGAGCCCGGTCACCGGCTTGCCGTGGTCTTGCTCACGCACGGTGCCGAGGAACAAGGCGGTGCCGCCCGCGGCGTGGTCGCGCACGGCGGCCAGCACCTCGTCGACCGAGAGCGGGGTCTCACGTATGCCGAGCAAGCGGATGACGTCCACGGAAAGAGCCTAACCGTTACGAGCGACGCTTCTTACGTACCTGACGGACGATCGCGGCGGTGCCGATGACGGCGACGGTGGCGCCGGCGGCGGTGAGCGTGGCCTCCTTGACGGGCAGGCGGCGCCCGACCACGGTCGTACGGTTCTCGCGCAGCTCCAGGAGCTGCTCGAACGCGGCCTCGTTCGTCCATTGGGGCTTCCAGCCGGCCTCGCGCAGCGCGGCGCAGTCGACGACCCACGGATAGACGACGTAGTGCAGGTCGGTGGCGGGCGCCGGGGTGACGCCGAGGCGGTGGAGGCGCTGCGCGGTGCCGAACGTCAGGCCGGCGGGCAGCTCAAGGCTCCTGATGCCCGAGAGCTCCTCGATCTGATCGTGCTCCAGCCAGCCGTCGCTGCCGACCGCGACCACGCCGCTGACCAGGCCGCGGGCGGCCAGTTCGAGGGCGGAGACAAGGTCGTCGATGTGGCAGAACTGCCAATGGGGGTGGCAGCCCTTGACCGTGAGCAGCCTGGGCGACTCGAAGTGGCGGGTGATCACGGTGTCGACGCCCGGGCCGACGACGGCCGCGGGGCGCAGCACGGTGATCTCCAGGCCGGGGTGGCTGCGCAGCGATCTGCGTACGAGGGACTCGATCTCCAGGAAGTCGCCCACCACGCCGGTGTCGGGCTCGGCGGCCACGGGAGCGTCTTCCGGCAGCGGCACCTCGTTGTCGGGTGCGGCGCCGTACACCATCGCGCTGGTGACCAGCACGACCTTGCGCACGCGTGCGGCGGCGCAGGCGGTGAGCACGGTCTGCGCGGCACGCAGGTTGTACGCGCGCCGCTCCCCCGGGTCGGAGTCGACGGCGTAGTCACCGGCGAGATGGACCAGGACGTCGATGTCGGAGATCCGGTTCGCCAAGAGCGGATCTCGTACGTCGATCACTCTCCACGTGGCCTCCTGGATGTCGCCGCGCTGCTCGTCGATGGCCACCACTCTGCGGAAATCCGCGGCGGATACGAGCCTCGCGAGCAGCTCGCGGCCCAGGCCGGAGGCCGCCCCTGTGACGGCGACGACGGGTTGGCGCGAGCGTTTCGAGGTTGGCACCAGGTCCTCACTTTGCACTGATCCGCCGTAGGACGACTAACGTGGCGGATGTGGACTCCTCCATCCTGCACGAGGTAGAGCGGTGACTGACCTGCCAGGTCGCGAAAACGACCCCAACGAGAACCCGTTCGCCATGTTCGGCAACCCTGAGCAGATGGCTCAGGCGATGCGCCAGTTCGCCGACATGTTGTCGGCGCCCCAGGGTTCAGGCCCTGTCAACTGGGACATGGCCAAGAACATCGCCAGGCACTCCGTGGTGGCCCAGGGCGACCCGAGTGTCATGGAAGGCGAGCGCCGCCAGATCGTCGAGGCGCTCAGCCTGGCCGACCTGTGGCTCAACGAGGCGACGACGCTGCCGAGCGGCGTGACGACGCCGCAGGCCTGGAGCCGGTCCGAATGGATCGAGAACACGATCCCGATCTGGCGCAAGCTGTGCGAGCCGATCGCCGAACGCATGGTCGAGACCATGGGCGGCGCGCTCGGCGGCTCCGGCCTGCCCCCTGAGGCCCAGCAGATGGCGGGGCCGCTGATGGGCATGCTGAAGCAGATGGGCGGCATGATGGTCGGCCAGCAGATCGGGCAGGCGATCGGGTCGCTGGCGCGCGAGGTGATCGGCACCACCGACATCGGTCTTCCCCTGTCCGACACGGCGGCGCTGCTGCCCGGCGGCATCGCGTCCTTCAGCGAGGGCCTCGAGATCCCGTCCGACGAGATCCGGCTCTATCTGGCGCTGCGCGAGGCCGCGCATCACCGGTTGTTCCAGCACGTCCCGTGGCTGCGCTCGCATCTGCTCGGCGCGGTCGAGGAATACGCCAGGGGCATCACGGTCGACACCTCCGCGCTCGAAGAGCAGATCCGCGGGCTCGACATCAACAACCCGCAGGCCATCCAGGAGGCGCTGAGCGGGGGCAACCTGCTCAAGCCCGAGGAGACCGAGCGGCAGAAGGCCGCGCTCGCGCGCCTTGAGACGACGCTCGCGCTGGTCGAGGGGTGGGTGGCCACCGTGGTCGACCGCGCGGCGCAGGGCAAGCTGCCCTCCGCGGTGGCGCTGGCCGAGACCGTGCGCAGGCGCCGGGCCACCGGCGGGCCCGCCGAGCTGACGTTCGGCACGCTGGTGGGTCTGGAGTTGCGGCCGCGGCGGCTGCGCGAGGCCGCGGCGCTGTGGCAGGCGCTGGAGAACGCGCGCGGCGTCGACGGGCGCGACGCGCTGTGGAGCCACCCCGACCTGATGCCGACGGCCGAGGACCTCGACGACCCCGACGCGTTCGTACGCGGTGAGGCCACCTGGGACATCTCCCAGCTCGAGGCCAAGCCCGGCGACGACGAGGGCGAGGAAGGCAAGCGTTGACCCTGCACGCCGACGCGGTGGCGGTGCTGTCCTCCTGGGCCGCGCCGACGCCCGATGAAGAGGCGCTGCGCCTGGAGTTCCTCGATCACCTGCGCGCTCACGACGACGCGATGCTGCGCGAATGCGTGCCGGGGCATCTGACGGCGACGACGGCGGTGCTGTCGCACGACGGGTCCCAGGTGCTGCTCACGCTGCATCCCAAGGCCAAGATGTGGCTGCCGATGGGCGGCCATTGTGAGACATCCGACACTTCGCTGGCGGAGGTGGCGTTGCGGGAGGCGTGGGAGGAGTCCGGCATCACCGGCCTTCGCCTGCTGCCCGGGCCGCTCGCGGTCGACCGGCACCTGGTGTGGTGCCATCCGCCGCACAGCTGGCATCTCGACGTCGAATACGCCGCGGTGGCGCCGCCCGACGCCACGACCGTGATCAGTGACGAGTCGCTCGACCTGCGGTGGTTCCCGGTCGACGAGATCCCCGAGCCGTCCGACGAGGCCACCAGGCGGCTGGCCGCACGCGGACGTGAGGCGCTCAGCTCAAGCTCACGCGCGCTTGGCTAGAGTCCTTTTGCGTCGTTCCAAAGGGGGGCTCGCATGGAGGGTTCGGCCGTCGGCGGCACGATCGTGACGCCGGTTCGCAAACGTCGCAAGATGCCTCGCACGGCGCTGACCTGGGTGGCCGTGACCCCGTTCGCCGCGTGGGCGGTGGCCAGGGTGGCCGGTCTCGAACGCGGGTCGCTGCCGACGCAGCTCATGACGGCGACGCCGTACGCGGCGGCCGGTTCGCTGCTCCCCCTCCTCATCGCGGCGCTCGGACGCAGGCGCGCCGCGACCGTCGTCGCGCTGCTCGCGACGACGGCGCTCGGCTTCAGCGTGCTGCCCAGGGCGCTCGGCACCGCCGACGCGGCCAAGGGCAGGCCGTTGCAGGTGATGACGGTCAACATGCTGTTCGGCAAGGCCGACGTGGGGACGATTCTGCAGCTCGTACGCGAGTTCAGGCCCGACGTGCTGAGCACCCAGGAGCTGACTCCCGGAGCGGTCGCCGACCTCGACGCGGCCGGTTTGAAGGAGCTCATGCCGTACCGCGTGCTGGAGGACGAGTGGAACGCCAGTGGCAGCGGGCTGTTCTCCCGGCATCCGATGGAGCCGCTCACGAGCTGGAGCGCGCCGGCCGGGCACCACATGCCGGCGGCGACGATCGCGCTGCCCGGGGGCGAGCCGATCGAGTTCATCGACGCGCATCCGTTCCCGCCGCTCGGGCCGCAGGTCGCCGACTGGAAGCGGGCCCTTGAGTCCTTCCCGTCCGCCTCGCCCGACCGGATCAGGATCATCGCGGGCGACTTCAACGCCTCGCTCGACCACTCCTCCATGCGCCGGCTGCTCGCGCGCGGCTACAAGGACGCCGCCGACGAGGTCGGGGCCGGGCTGATCCCCACGTGGCCGGCCAACAAGAAGGTGCCGCCGCTCATCACCATCGACCACGTGCTGGTCGATCGGCGGGTGGGGGTGCAGGAGGTGAGCGTGCGTGACGTGCCGCGCACCGATCACCGCGCCGTGCTGGCCCGGCTCACCGTGCCGTGATCAGGGCTCTGGTGCTCTCCCAGCCCTCAAGGCCGGGGTCGAGGCGGGCGAGGTCGTGCGGGGTGCGCAGGCGGTGCCAGCCCGGGGTGGTCGCCACCCTGCGGGGGCCGGGGGCCTGCGCGCGCAGGTCTTTGACGACGTCGTACGCGTCGAGGTCGGGCTCGGCCCACTCCGGCGCGGGCAGGGCGCAGGCCATGGCGACGGCTCCGCCGTTCTCCGCGGGGCAGATCGTGATCTCGGCCCGGCCCAGCTCCCTGAACAGCTTGCCCACCAGCAGGGGCGGCAGGTCGGGCGCGTCGGCGCAGATCACCGCCGCCTGATCGGCCTTGAGACGGGCGAGGGTGGTTCTCAGCGGTTCGCCCTCAGCGATCGTGATCACCTCGGTGCCCGGCCAGACGATGTCGTCGAGGCCGGGGACGCTGGTGGCGAGCACGGGGGTGACGAGGTCGAGGCCGGCGGCCATCTCGTACGTGTCCTCGGCCACCGCCTCGAGGAACCGCGCGGGATCGACGCCTTCGGGCGCCGCGTCCGCCATGTGCCGATGAACCAGGACCGCGACGATGCGCGTCAACACTCCTCCGGTGCGGTGTGGGCCGCGGCGGAGAATCCCTCAAGGAACCCGCGGGCCCGCTCCGCCTTCGGATACTGTTCTACCAGCGCCCAGAACCTGGGCCCGTGGCTGGGCACCAGCAGGTGCACCAGCTCGTGGATGATCACATAGTTGATGACCCACTCGGGCAGGCCCTTGAGCCTGGTGGAGATCCGGATCGTCCCGGTCTCGGGGGTGCACGAGCCCCAGCGGTGCTGCTGGTTGTCCACCCAGCGCACGCTCACGGGGTCGGGCTCGCCGTCCAGATATCTGGCCGACAGCTCCTTGGCCCGCTCGAGCAGAGCCTCGTCGGTCGGCCTTCGACGTCGTTCTTTCGCGGCCAGCCGATCCAGCATGCGGCTCACCCATTCATCCGCGTCTTCACCGCTCAGCCAGGCGGGCAGGAGCACGATCGTCTTGTCGCCGTCGCGGTAGGCGGAAACCGTACGCCGGCGACGAGAACTGCGACGAACCTCGACTGTCTCGGGGGGCACATATGCACGTTAGCCGAGACTGACGAAATTCCACAGAGGGTGGACCATGTTTCTGCTGGTCAGATGATTAAGAGCCGGTGAATTTGGGCATGCGCCTTTCCCGATGGGCGGTCAGGCCCTCGATCATGTCGGCGGAGGCCATGGTCACGGGCTGGGCCAGGGATTCCCACATCAGCGCGGCTTCCAGGTCTTGATGGCCTTGGTTGAGGGCTACTTTGGTGAGGCGCGTGGCAATGGGGGCGTTCTGGGCGATCTTCCGGGCGATGGCCTCCGTTTCCGACATTAGATGATTTTTCGGGAAAGATTGATTCACTAGTCCTTTACCGGATGCTTCCTGCCCAGAGACGCTGCGACCGGTCAGCAGCATCTCCGTCGCCAGCCGCGCGCCCGCCCTCCTCGGCAGCAGGTACGTGGCCGCCATGCCCGGGTGCAGGCCCAGCGACGTGAACGGGGCCAGCAGCTTGGCGTCGTCGGCGGCGTACACGAGGTCGCAGGCCAGGGCCACGCACAGCCCCGCACCCACCGCGGGGCCGTTGACGGCGGCGATCGTGGGGATCTCGAGTTCGCTGATCGCCAGCCAGGTGCGGTAGAAGGCGAGCATGCGGTCGCGGAGTTGCGGGACGGCCTCCGTACCGCGCTCGCCGATCCACGACAGGTCACCACCGGATGAGAACGCCGATCCCGCCCCGGTCACGACCAGGCACCGCGCCTGCCGGTCATCGCGCAGCTCCGCCATGACCGCCCGCCACTCGGCCGTCATGGTGTCGGTCATGGCGTTGCGCATGTCGGGGCGGTTGAGGGTGATGAGCACTACTCCGTCGTCTCTGCGATCAACCAAGAGCTCGTTCATGCGGGGAAGCGTAACCCGCCCCACTCCCCCACCCCCGCCGTCCAGCACCTCCGCACTCCACGTCCCACCGACCAGCGCTCCAATGGTCCAGCGCCCTGCGCTCCATCGGACCGACCGTCCAGCCGCTCAGCGGACCGGTGTCCCAGCGCTTCGGCGTATCGGCGCATGTTCCTCGGGCGCGCCGCATCGGCGCTCCTGCGGTCCGGCACTCCGGTGCGTCGGCGCTCCGGCACTCCGGTGCGTCGACGCTTCGGCACTCCCGCCGAAGCAGAGCACTGGCGCCGCCTCGACTCCCCGCCTCCCAGCTCTCCGGCGCTCCTTTCCTTGACCGCTTCGCTGCCTCGCCACCGCGCCGAAGCGTCCTTGTCGTCGTTCATCCACAGGTCACTCGCCATGCGCCTGGTTATCCACAGTCGGGGCCGAAGTCCCTCCTGATCTTGCTCGGCCGTGAAAATCTTCCGGCCATGAGGCCACGTGTGAAGCCCGCCCTCCGACACCTCCTGCGCGACGAGAGCACCCTCCAGCTCGGCACGCATCCGCTCAGAGCGGTGATGCTGAGTGGACTGACCGAGCGGGTGCTCGAGTGGATCGAGAGCCTCGACGGCACGCGGGAGCTGGAGACCGTGCTGGAGGAAGCCGCACTCGCCGGGCTCGACGAGCCGCGCGCCCGGTGCCTGATCGACCATCTCGCCGCGCAGGGCGCGCTCCACGACGCCTCACTCGAGCCCGGTTGCCTCAGCGACCTGCCGCTGGCCCAGCGCGACCGGCTCAGACCCGATCTCGACGCCCTCGACCTCGCATCAACCACCCTTGACGGCATGATGACGACGTTCGAACGCCGCCGCCAAGCTCGCGTACGCGTCTACGGCGCGGGCCGGGTCGGCGCCCAGATCGTCGCCCTCCTGGCGGCCGCCGGCGTGGGCAACATCCGCGTGCTCGACCCGGCGCCCGCCCGGCCGGCCGACCTCACACCAGGCGGGTTGACCTGGGCAGAAGTGGGCCTCCCTCGGGAGGTGGGCGCCGTCGCCGTCGCCCGCCGCCTCACCGCCGGCGACCCACCGCCTCCGTCGCACATCCAGTCCGAGGACCTGGCCCAGCGCATCCCACCCCCTGCCGGGCCCGCCCCCACGACACGCTTCCCACAGGATTCGGCGGTGCGCTGGGGCGGCATCACCCCATCCATCACCGGACACCCAGCCCGCGCCGTGGTCACCCATTCACCCACCCCACCGGCCGCCCGCCCCTCCCCTCAGCGCACCACTCCACCCTCCCCCCGGACAGGCGGCGCTTCTCCGGCGCAGGGAGCAAGCCCGGCGCAGGCGACAGGACGGGAGGAAACCCCAGGTCCCAGGCCTAGGTCTGAGCCTGCAAGCGGGTCCGGATCTCGAGGCAAGAAACCGGCGCGGAGGCCGAAGGGGGTGCCGCGCGTCAGTGCGTACGAGAGCGAGCTGGGTGAGGAGGCATGCCGGCCGACGGTCAATGTGCTCGCCGGAGGGCCGTATCTTGGGGACAAGACCGATCGACCTGACCTCGTCATCCTGGCGCCGGTCACTCCCCTCGACGGGGTGCTGGTCAACGAGCTGATCGACCTCGACATCCCCCATCTTCTGGCATCAGCCTTCGAGGGACACGGCACGGTGGGCCCGCTGGTCCTGCCGGGCATCACGGCGTGCGTGCACTGCCTCGACCTGACCCGGCGCGACCGCGACCCGGAGTGGGGGATGGTCACAGCACAGCTGGGCGGCTATCCGCCGGGCGAGATCGCCTGCGACGTGGCGCTGGCGGGCGTCGTCGCGGCGGGGGCGGTGGGGCACGCGCTGGCGTTCCTCGACGGAAAAACCCCTGCTGTGACCAACGGCACAGTGGAGGTAACGCCTGATTGGCGGTGGATAGGGAGATCGTGGGTGATACACCCGCAATGTCGCTGTATGCGAAACAATCGATATTCGCTAAGAATGGTCATGGCACCCAACCGCGACTGACGTGCTCAAAGGATGATCACGAAGGGGGGAAGCGGTATCTCGCCGAGGTTCCGCGCATCAGTGTGAACGATCTCCCGCGCCGTGCCGTCACGCGCTCGGCCAAGTTGGCCACCCTTCCGCTCGGTTTCGCCGGCCGCGCCGCCCTCGGCCTGGGCAAGCGCATCGGCGGCAAGTCGGCGGAGATCGTGGCCCAGGAGGTGCAGCAGCGTACCGCGGAGCAGGTCTTCAAGGTGCTCGGCGAGCTCAAGGGCGGAGCGATGAAGCTCGGCCAGGCCCTGTCGATCTTCGAGGCGGCACTGCCGCAGGAGATCGCCGGCCCCTACCGCGCCACGCTCACCAAACTCCAGGAGGCCGCGCCGCCGCTGCCGGTGTCGACCGTGCACAAGGTGCTGACCGAGCAGTTGGGTGACGACTGGCGCAAGCACTTCCAGTCGTTCGACGACCAGCCGACCGCGGCCGCCTCCATCGGGCAGGTGCACAAAGCCGTGTGGCACGACGGCCGGGTCGTGGCCGTCAAGATCCAGTACCCGGGGGCGGGCAAGGCGCTGCTCGGCGACTTCGCGCAGCTCTCGCGGCTGGGCAAGCTGTTCGGGGCGCTGCTGCCGGGGCTCGACATGAAGTCCGTGCTGAGCGAGCTGCGCGAACGCATCGCCGAGGAGCTCGACTACCTGCGCGAGGCCGAGGCGCAGCACGCGTTCGCGCTGGAGTTCAACGGCGACCCCGACTTCTACGTGCCCGACGTGGTGGCCGCCAACGAGATGGTGCTGGTCACCGAGTGGATGGACGGCACGCCGCTGTCGCGCATCATCGCCGAGGGCACCAAGGAGCAGCGCGACCAGGCGGGGCTGCTGTTCGTACGGTTCCTGTTCTGCTCCCCGGCGCGGGTCGGGATGCTGCACGCCGACCCGCACCCGGGCAACTTCCGCATGCTGGACGACGGGCGGCTCGGCGCGCTCGACTTCGGCGCCGTCAACCGGTTGCCCGAGGGGTACCCGAAGGCGTTCGGGCAGCTCACCCGGATCTTCAACCAGGGCGACATGGGGACCGTCATGGCCGGGCTGCGGCAGGAGGGCTTCATCCGCGAGGACATCGAGATCGACCCCGATGCGCTGCGCGCCTTCCTCGCGCCGTACGTGGAGCCGACGGCGGTGGAGGAGTTCACGTTCAGCCGGGAGTGGTTGCAGGCGCAGGCCGCCAGCGTGACCGACCTTCGGCCCACGAACGTGGTCCGCCAGCTCAATCTGCCGGCCTCGTACGTGCTGATCCACCGCGTCCACGCGGCCGGTATCGGCGTCCTGTGCCAGTTGGGCACCACGGCCCGCTTCCGCGACGAGGTCATCCGCTGGGTCCCCGGCTTCGCCGACGACGCCGATCCCAACCCAGACGAGGCGCTGGCCGTCAGCTGACCCGAGTTCATGCTTGGGTGCCGAGTTCGACCGACTGAGACGAGCGGCAACATCGACCTCGGTGGCGCCGCTCGGTGCCTGCACCCAGTCAGCGCTACTGGGTGTCATCCGCCACGCCAACGCGCACTCGGGCAGAGCCCAAGCGTCGGTGACGTCTGCTCAGGCAGAGCCCAAGCGTGGGTGACGCCTGCTCGGTCAGCACTCCTCAGTCCCCGCTCTTCAGGCGAAGGCCCTCAGCCGGGGCACGCTGAGACCGGCGCCCTGACCTTGGCCCTGACCTTGGCCCTGACCTTGGCGTAGTGAGGGCGAGGTGGAAGGGGCGCGCTGGAGTTGGTGTGGGGCGTCCCTCTGGTTTGCCTCTTGGTGGGGGCGCTCCGAGTTCTGTTGGCAAAGACTCTGGGCTCGGGGCGGGGCTGGGGTGGTTGATTGCGGGGACACATCCCGCCATATGAGGGCGGGGGTTGGTGCCGTGTGCTTGCGGGGCTGAGGTGGGGTGGCTTGAGAAGCCATTACTCTGTGCAATCATACGAGAGCTAAAAGTTACTCTCCGTTGGGAGGCACCAATGCACCGTTTCGTGCGCCTGTTCGGCGCCGCTGTCCTCGCCGGCATGGGGTTGCTCGTGGGCGCTCCTGCTGCGAACGCCGTCGTCGATCCGGTCGCCCTGCTCGAATGCGTGACGGCCGGGGTCGGCGAGGTCACCACCCTCGTGGATCCGACGGCTCCGGGGCTTCCCGCTGAGCTTCCCCTGGTGGGTTGCACTGCTCCTTGAGCTCAGGTGGCTGGGCCGGGAGTTTCGGTGAGTGGGCATGGCAGTGAGCGATTCGCGATGGTGAATGGTCCGTCGTCGTGCATGGTTGCAGTCGGGACGCGGGACTGTGATCGGCCGCTGATCGCTCCTTGCCATGAATCTCGGGCTTGTGGTTCTGGTGCACAGGTGTCGTGCCGCGGTGAATCGGGGGATGTGGTCGCCGATCGCCGTGGGGGCAAGTGCTCGGTGGGGGTGCGGCGGTGTTTGGCAGCGGTGGTCGCTTGAGCAATGGCCTGCTGTCGGAGATGCGCACACAGAGGAGTGTGCGCACGCATCGGTCAGCCCTCAGGGGTGGCCCTGGGGGTTCGGTGGCGGTGGCAAGGAGTTCTGTGACCGGTGCGTGGAGACGTGACCGGTGATGGTGGTGGGGTGGGTTGAGGGGTCGGGCTGGGTGGGTTGAGGGGTCGGGTCGGGTGGGTGGCGGTGTAGACAAAAGGGGAGAGCCGGGCGCTTGGCTGTGCGCCCGGCTCTCTTCATTCACAAGTTCCGGTGGGAGATCCTGCGCCGGCGGCAGGACCTGCCGGTCAGAACTCGCGGCTCAATACCCTGCGGAGGCGCTCGTTGGCGCGCGTGACGCCGCGTCGCGCGCGCTCCACGCGCTGGGCGCGCAGGATGACGCGCTGCTCAGCGGCCTCACGATGGAGGGTTTGTATTCGGTCATTCACCAGGTCATGGATGAGATCCGGCACTAGCAGACTCCTCGTCGGCTGGGTCCTCATGATCGTTTCTTCTCTCTTTCGGTTGGTGCGGGGTTTCAGGCAGCGACCGGGTGCTTGCGGGGACGCCCGCGCGGACGCTTGCGGGGAACGATCGTTCCCCTGAGGATGAGCTCCCCGCCCCAGACGCCCCAGGGCTCTTCGCGCTCGAGCGCGCGCTCCAGGCAGGCCTTCTGGATCGGGCAGCCGCCGCAGAGTGCCTTGGCGAACTCGACGTCCTCCGGCGACTCGGCGAACCACAGGTCAGGGTCGGTACGACAGGGGATCTTGGCTTCGTCGATCAGGTCCATGATCGTCTTCGCCCCCATCTGCTTCTCCTTTTGATCGATCTTTTTGATCTTGGTCGGGCACCTCGTAGGTGGTCAGAGATCACGGACAAACAAGAAGGCCGCGGATCCTGTCTGTGGATCCGCGGCCTGGGGGCTGCTGTAAGCCGGTCAGGTTATGACCGGAGCATCCCGCCAGGGTTGCGGACCGCACAGTCCACCCTTGGTGAGCTGGTTGGCCGGCAGTTCGATACGTCCCGCATAGACAGGGGCACCTTCCGCGGCCACACCGGAGTGAGCTCGCGCGATGAAGGCGGCGGCCTGACGACGGGCAGACTTCTCCTGCCGGAGCTTGGCGGCAGCGGCAAGCAGCGCCACCGAGTCACGGCACGCGGAGGTGAACCACGGCGTGGCAGACATCTTGATGCTGATCACTGGGATTCACCTCCACTCTCGGGATCGTCGGAACTAGACCGTCCGACTCGCTTGACCAAGACCCTAAACCGGATTGCCGGGAAGGGGCAACATATTTTCTACCTGCGATTTCGTCACTTCGTCCGGCGGATCATGGCCTCTTGTACGACCGAGACCACGAGCTGTCCAGACGCGGTGAACATCTCGCCCCGGGCCAGTCCCCTGGCCCCGGCGGACCAGGGAGACTCCTGAGCATAGAGCAGCCAGTCGTCGGCCCTGAACGGGGCGTGGAACCACATGGCGTGGTCGAGCGAGGCCCCCATGATGTCGGAGGCGCCCCACGCCATGCCGTGCGCGAGCAGGATGGTGTCGACGAGCGTGAAGTCGGAGGCGTACGCGGCCAGCACGACGTGCAGCAGCGGGTCGTCGGGCAGCTCGGCGTCGTAGCGGAACCACACGTTCGTCTGCGCGCTGCGCAGCGCGGGGTCGAGGTGCGCCTCCCAGGTGAGCGGCGAGGCGTAGCGGGCGTCGACAGGGCGGGGCCGCGACGCCCAGTCGCGCAGCTCGGGGTGGTCGCCGACGATCTCGAACATGCGGTCCTGGAACGTCGGCAGCGTCTCAGGGTCGGGCACCTGGGGCAGCACGGACGCCTGGTGCGCGACGCCCTCCTCGGCGACGTGGAACGACGCCGACATCGTGAAGATCGCCTTGCCGTGCTGGACGGCGACGATGCGGCGGGTGGTGAACGAGCGTCCGTCGCGCAGCCGCTCGACGTTGTAGACGATCGGGATCGAGGGGTCGCCAGGACGGATGAAGTAGGCGTGCAGGGAGTGCACGTTGCGGTCCTTGGGCACGGTACGTCCGGCCGCCACCAGTGCCTGGGCCGCCACCTGACCGCCGAAGACCCGCTGGATGCGCTCCTCCGGGCTCCTGCCGCGGAAGATGTCGAGCTCGATCTGCTCGAGGTCGAGCAGGTCCAGCAGCTCTTTCAGCGCCTCGTTCACGTGTCGTCCCCCTTGGATGTTCCGGTCCTGCGACAAGTGTGACGTGCCGCCCGTACCGGGGCGAATGCCGGGCCCGGTTCAGCCGGAATGATGTCGTCTTTGCGTTGCGTCCCCGTTACGGCGGTGTCAGGAGGCGCGGCAGAGAGCGAGGACGGCCTCGCCGTACCGGTCGATCTTGACCTTGCCGACGCCCGCGATCGCCAGCAGCTCCTGCTCGGTCGCCGGCGCCCGCTCCGCGATGGCCTGCAGCGTGACGTCGGTGAAGATGACGTACGGCGGGACCTTGGTCTCCTTGGCGGTGGCCGTGCGCCACGCCTTGAGACGCTCGAGCAGCGCCTCGTCGTAGTCGGCGGGGCAGGTGGCACAGCGGCCGAGCTTCTGCTCGGTCGCGGCGGTCAGCGTCTTGGCGCACACCCGGCAGTTGACCGGCGCGGCCACCTGGCGGCGCTCGGCGCGGGCGGACTGCGCCACGCGCGGCGCGGCGGGCGCGCGGCCGGTCAGGCCGTCGAGGAAGCGGGACGGCCGGCGGCTCTTCCGGCCACCCGGCGCCCTGGCCGCCGCCCACGAGATCGACAGGTGCTCCCTGGCGCGGGTGATGCCGACGTAGAGGAGACGGCGTTCTTCCTCGATCTGCTCGGGGCTCTCGGCGTAGATGATCGGCAGCATGCCGTCGGTGACGCCGACGAGGAAGACGGCGTCCCACTCCAGGCCCTTGGCGGCGTGGAGCGAGGCGAGGGTGACGCCCTCGACGGGCGGCGCGTGCTGCTCGGAGGCGCGGCGTTCGAGCTCGGTGACGAACGCCGGCAGGTCGGCGCCCTCGGCCGCCATGTCCTCGGCGAGGTCGGCCAGCGCCTTGAGCGACTCCCACTTCTCCCTGGCCTTGCCGCCGCCGGGCGGCGAGGGGGTCAGGCCGATGCCGCCCAGGATGTGGTGGACCTCGGAGGCCAGCGGCTCGCCCGCGGCGGAGCGGGCCGCGCCGCGCAGCAGCACGACGGCCTGGCGGACCTCGGGACGCTCGAAGAAGCGCTCGGCGCCGCGCAGCACGTAGGGGATCTCGGCCTTGGCCAGCGCCTCCTCGTACGCCTCGGACTGCGAGTTGACCCGGAACAGCACGGCGATCTCGCGCGACGGCACGCCCTTGTCGATGAGCTTCCTGATCGACCTGGCGACGTCGGCGGCCTCGGCCGGCTCGTCGTCGTATTCCTTGAAGGCGGGCTTGGGGCCGTCGGGGCGCTGCGCGACCAGCTCCAAGCGGTGGGGCGACTTGCCCTTGGCGATGACGAGGTTGGCGAGGTCGACGACCTGCGGGGTGGAGCGGTAGTCGCGGACGAGCTTGATGACGGCCGCGCCGGGATGGTCGACGGCGAAGTTCGTGAGGTAGCGGGGGCTGGCGCCGGTGAAGGAGTAGATGGTCTGGTTGGGGTCGCCGACCACGCACAGGTCGTCGCGCCCGCCGAGCCAGGTGTCGAGCAGCAGCTTCTGCAGCGGGTTGACGTCTTGGTACTCGTCGACCACGAAGTAGCGGTATTGCTGGCGGATCTGCGCCGCGACCTCCTGGTGCTCGGTCATCACGGCGGCGGTGAGCTCGAGGATCGTCTCGAAGTCGACCAGGTGACGCTCGCGCCTGATCTGCTCGTAGGCGTCGTAGACGTCGGCCAGCTCGGCCGGCGTGATCGGTGGCGTGCGGTGGTATTTCGCCGCGGCCGCGACGTAGTCCTCAGGGCCGATCTGGGTGACCTTGGCCCACTCGACCTCGGAGGCGATGTCGCGCAGCTCGGCGCGCTCGACGTTCCTGCGCAGCCGGCGGCACGCCTCGCCGAGCACCGGCAGCTTCGACTCGATGACCGACGGCGCCGCGCCGCCGATGACGCGCGGCCAGAAGTAGGTGAGCTGGCGCAGCGCCGCGGCGTGGAACGTGCGGGCCTGTACGCCGGGCGCGCCGAGCGCGCGCAGCCGCTGGCGCAGCTCGCCGGCCGCCCTAGTGGTGAATGTCACAGCCAGCACGCTCTGCGCGTCGATGACGCCGCTGCGGACCGCGTACGCGATGCGGTGGGTGATCGCCCTGGTCTTACCCGTTCCCGCACCTGCGAGCACGCACACCGGCCCGCGCACCGCCTCGGCGACGGCACGCTGCTCGGGGTCGAGCCCGATCAGTACGTCATCCGCGTTGTTCACCCCTGAATCCTCCCAGCCGCTGGCGGTGCCACGCTTTATTCTGGCAACATGCGCCCCGGCGTATGTTCGTCGTCACCGAGATGCAAAAGGATGGTCTCTTCCCCCACAATGGGGCCGACCATGTGCATGGGGGAAAGGAAGGCCGTGCGAACTGCGGTTTGCGTGAGCGCCCTCGCGCTCGCTGCCGTTGTGCTCACACCTGTCGCCGCGAGCGCCTCTGGCGATCCCACCCCGCTGCCGACGGTGCACAACCCCCTCGACTCACAGGGCCTCGGCGGGTTATCGGTCGAGACCGTTCGCTACGGCTCGCACCAGCGCCAGAGCATGGACGTGTGGTGGACGCCCGACGGCCAGCAGCGGCCCGGCGTCTTCCTCATCCACGGCGGCTGGTGGTCCAGCGGCGACAAGAAGTACATGAAGGAGATCGTCCGCGGCTACGCCGAGATGGGCTACACGGTCTTCAACCTCAACTACCGGCTGTCCAGTGACGCGGCGTGGCCGGCGCAGCGCAGCGACGCGCTGGCGGCCATCGCGCTCGCGCGCAAGCACGCCGACAAGTGGGCGTTCGACCCGAAGAACTACGTGCTGGTCGGGTTCTCCGCGGGTGGGCACATCGCGGCGGCGGTCGGCACGTACGGTGACGGCATCAACGGGCTCAAGGGCGTGGTCGGGCTGTCGCCGATCATCTCGCCGCTGCGCGCGTACTCCGACGGGGCCAAGTCGCCCGACCCGAACAAGCGCAGGCTGCGTACGGCGGCGATCAAGCTGGCCGGCGGTTGCGCGCCCAAGGGCAAGTGCTCGCGGGTCTGGGCCAGCATGGAGGTGGCCTGGCACGCCAGCCGCAAGGACGCGCCGATGCTGACCGTGCACTCGGAGGACGAGTTCGTGCCGCCGGTGCAGAGCCAGCTGCTCAAGCAGATGCTCGGCCAGGTGGGCGTGCCGGTGACGGTGCTGACGGCGCCGGGCACCAACCACAGCTCGCCGCTCTATCGGGAGCCGGGTGTGGCGGAGCGGGTGCAGGCATGGATCGCGGAGCGCATCGGGTAGGAATCCGGGATTAAGCGGACGTCGCAGGTTGTTGCACGGATCGCTTGATTTCCTGACGTTGGAGGGATCTCCCAGATGGCGCTCACGGTCTACAGCACTACGTGGTGCGGCCCCTGCAAGCGGCTCAAGGCCCAGCTCACCCGCGAGGGCATCGCTTTCAAGGACGTCGACATCGAACGCGACCAGGCGGCCGCCGAGTTCGTGGAGAGCGTCAACAACGGCAACCAGGTGGTGCCGACCGTGGTCATCGAGACCCCCAAGGGGCGCGTCGTGCGGACGAACCCCTCGGCCATGGAGGTCAAGGCCCTGCTGGGAGCGGCCTGACGGTCACCAGTCGCCGATCAGCTCGCCGCCGTACCAGGTCTCGATCAGGCGGCGGGCGATCGACACGGGCGGCGGCAGGCGCAGCTCGCCGGAGTCGAGGGCGCGGAGCAGCTCTGACCTCGAATACCAGTGCGCCTCGGCGATCTCGTCGGCGTCGGGGGTGAGCGTGGTCGTGGTGGCCTCGGCGAAGAAGCCGAGCATGAGGCTGCGCGGGAACGGCCAGGGCTGGCTGCCGAGATAGCGCGGGTTGGCGACGGCGATGCCGACCTCTTCCGCCACCTCGCGGATGACCGCCGCCTCCAGCGACTCCCCCGGCTCGACGAACCCGGCGAGGATCGACAGCCGCCCCTCGGGCCACTGCGGGCCGCGGGCCAGCAGGCAGCGGTCGTCGGGGTCGCGGATCAGCATGATGACGGCGGGATCGACCCGCGGGAAGTGCTGGCTGCCGTCGCTGGGGCAGACCCTGATGTGACCGCCCGCCTGCATGGTCGTGCGGGTGCCGCAGCGCGGGCAGAACTCGTGGGTGGAGTGCCAGGCCTCCAGCGCCACGGCGTGCACGAGCAGGCCCGCGTCGCGGTCGCCGAGCAGCCCGCCGACCTGGCGCAGCCCGGCCGCGACGGGACGGCCCTCCGGCGTGTCGCGCAGCCCCATCGGAGTGGTGAGCCGGCCGTTGACGTCGCCGGCGGGCAGCCCCGGCAGTGGCGCGGCCACCGCGAAGTAGGCGGCGCCGTCGTCGACGCCCAGGAGGTAGCGCGGCCCGGGCGGCGCCTCGGCCGGCGTGAGCAGCACCGCGTGCACCTCGTCACCCGCGCGCCGCACCAGCGTGTGGCCGTTGTCGATGACCAGCACCCTCGTCGCAGGGTCGGACCACGCCTGTTCCAGCCACCCGTCGTCGGCGCGCAGCACCGATGATCTGTCGGTGGTCCCCCGAGCGAGAAGCAGTGGTCCGATGAGCTTTTCTTCCGCGGTCCGCACTGGCCGCCCCCTCCCCAAGTCCTCTGTCATCCTATGACCTCGCAGTTAGCCGGCGATTACACAATCGGCACCCCGTGGTGATCTCTCCCGGGCTAAGATCGACGAGTTAGGTTAGCCTTACCTGATCCCCGGGGGTGCCTTCGCGTTGCGGCTCTACCTGACCGCGCTCAAACCGACCGACTCCGTGACGGACGGCTTCCTGCCCGCGGCGCGGGCGCTCGGCTGCTCGGTGACGATCCTCACCGACCGCCCCGAGCAGCATCCGGACGCGGTGCGCTGCGACGTACGCGACCCCCGGGCCCTCATCGACGCGATCGAGCACCTCGGCAGGCCCGACGCCGTCTTCTCCAACTCCGACCACCTGCAGACCGAGACCGCGCTCGCCGCCGCCTACTTCGGGCTGCCCGGCAAGGACTGGCGGGCGTGCGCGGCGGCCAAGAACAAGTTCCTGACGCGGCGGGCGCTCGCGGCGGCCGGGGTCGAGGAGGTCTTCTCGCTGCGGCTGGGGCCCGGTGACCCGGTGCCCGAGCGGGTGCCGTACCCGGTGGTGGTGAAGCCGCGGGAGGGGGTGGCCAGCGAGGACGTCATGCTCGTGACGGATGATCTCGCCGCCGCGGTGGCGGGCGTCAGGAGACGGCGGCCGGGCGAGGCGCTGGTGGTGGAGGAGTACCTCGAAGGGCCGGTGCGCACGCTGGAGACGCTCGGCGACGAGGGCGGGCCGCGGGTGCTCGGCGGGTTCGAGACGACGCTGGGGGCGCTGCCGTACTTCGTGGAGGAGCGGCTCGACTGGGCGGCGCCGGACGACTCCCACGCGCACGTGCTGGCCGCGCTGCGGGCGCTGGGCGTGGGGTTCGGGGCGTGCCACACCGAGTACGTGCTGACCCCCTCGGGTCCGCGGATCATCGAGGTGAACTACCGGGTGATCGGCGACCACTGCGACTTCCTGCTCGCCGACGTGCTCGGGGTGCCGCTGTTCGAGTGGATCCTGCGGGTGCACCTCGGCGAGCGCGTGCCCGGCGTCCCGGCGACCACGGCGCACGCCTGCGCGGTCAGCGTCGTCGCGGACCGGCCGGGCGTGATCAAAGAGGCGCCCGGCCACGAGTCCGTGACCGACGGCGGCGTACGCCTCTGGCACCGGCCGCTGCGCTCCGCCGGCGACGTCGTCACCCTCACCCGCACCAACCGCGACTACCTGGGCGTCGTACGGGCCGTCGGGCCCTCCAGGCAGGCGGTGGACGCGGCCGTCGCCGCCTTCCGCGCGGCCCGGCCGTGGGTGGTGGAATGAGCTCCAGGGAGGCGTACCTGGCCGCCCGGGTGCTCAACGCCCTGCTGCGCGAGGACTACGGCGGGCTCGCCTCCCGTGTCACCAGGACCAGGGACGGCGTCGGGCTGACGCTGGCCGACGGGCGGTGGGTGCGGCTGCGGCCCGGGCTGCTGTTCCAGGACTTCGAGGTGGCCCAGGACGAGTCGCTGGGCCTTGAGCAGGTGCTGGAGACGCTTGCGGAGGTCGCCGATCCGGCCGACGCGGGTGGGGTGGCGGCGTTCTTCGAGGAGTGCCTGGCGGCGCTGGGCGCGCTGGAGCTGCACGACGAGGTCGCCCATGAGGTGCTGCGGTCGGGGCCGTCCTACGAGACGCTGGCCGCGTTCCTCGACCATCCGGTCTATCCGACGTCGCGGGCGCGGGTGGGGCTGTCGGAGGCGGAGCTGCGGGCGTACGCGCCGGAGTTCGGGCCCTCGTTCGAGCTGCGGTGGGCGGTGGTGCCGCGTGAGCTGCTCGCGCCCGGCTCGGCGGAGCTGCCCGCTGAGGTGGCGCCTTTCGCGGGCGAGGTGCTGTTTCCCGTGCATCCGCTGGCGGTGGCCGAAGTGCGGCGGATCGACGGGGTACGGGTGCTGGACGCGGCGGCGGTCACCGTACGTCCCACCTTGTCCATGCGGACGGTCGGGGTCTCCCCCCGCCTGCACCTCAAGCTGCCCATCCCCGTCAGCACCCTCGGCGTCAGGAACCGCCGCTCGCTCAAGCCCGGCACGCTGGCCGACGGCGCCAGGGCGGAGCTGCTGCTGCGCGAGCTGGCCGGGCCGGACGTCGTGCTGGCCGACGAGCAGACCTACGCCGAGACCGGGGACGAGTACCTGGCCTGGATGGTCAGGCGGCTGCCCGAGGGGAGGATCGTCCCGGTGGCGGCGCTCAACGCGCCCGGAGTGCTCGCCGAGCTGGGCGACGTGCTGCCCGCCTACCTGCGGCTGCTGCTGCGCTGGAACGTCCGGCTGTTCGTGCGGCACGGCGTCGCCCTTGAGGCGCACCAGCAGAACCTCGCCCTGCTCTTCGCCCCCGACGGCCGGATGCGGCTGCTGGTCAAGGACAACGACGGCCTGCTCGCCTCGCCGTCCCGGCTGCGGGCGAGCGGCGTCGAGGTGCCGGACTTCGCCGACGAGCGCCTGCTCAACGACGACCCCCACGCGCTCGCCGACGTGTTCGTCACGATCACGCTGCACCTGGCCGCCGCGTCGGTGGTCTTCGGCGCGCTGCCGCACGCGGAGGCGGCGGCACTGCTGCGCGACACGCTGGCCGAGGCGCTCGACGAGTACGACGACGACCCCATGGCCAGGCTGCTGCGGGCGCGGACGCTCGACGCGGCCAGGCTGACCGGCAAGTCCATGGTCACCGCGGGGACGCTCGTGGCCAAGGAGCGGTCGGGCGCGCGCGACATCAACAAGTTCTACGGCACCAGCGGGCCCAACTACCTGAGGAGAGCTTGAATGCACGGACTGGCCATCGAGGCGCCCTGCGGCCCGGCCGAGGAGGCGACGCTGGCGGCCCTGCTGCGCTGCTGCGTGCGGGAGGTGGCCGGGCCGCGCGGGCTGGTGTGGCCGGCGCCGCCGTACGTGCTGCTGCGGGTGGCGGGGGTGCTGCTGCGGGCCCGAACGCACGGGGGCGCGGCGCTGCGCTTCGACGGCCCGCCCGAGCGGCTGGAGTCCGGCGCCTGGCGGCCGCTGTCGAGCGACGAGCTGGTGACGTTGGTGGAGACCGAGCTGGGGGGCAGGAACGCCGAGTTCGCCGGGCAGGTGGCGGCCAGCAGGGCCGCGATGGAGGCGATCCTGCGGGCCAGGGTCGAGGCGGTGCCGCCGGCCGACCCGTGGCTGGCCTCGGAGCAGGCCCTGGTGTATGGGCACCCGTTCCACCCGAGCCCCAAGGCGCGCGGCGGCGACGGCTGGCTGCGCTACGCGCCCGAGGCGCACGCCGAGTTCCCCGTCAGGCTCCTGGGGGTGCGCGATGACGTGCTGGACGAGGGCGGCGACCCCTCGGTGCTGGACGCGCTGGGCGAGGCGCCGCCCGGCTACCGGGTGCTGCCCGCGCATCCGTGGCAGCTCGAATTGCTGCGTCCCGCGCTCGGCGGCGAGCTGATCGACCTCGGTCCCGGTCCCGTGGTGGCGCCCACGTCGTCGGTACGGACCGTGTACGCCCCTTCGCATGAGGTCTGCCTGAAGTTCTCCCTGGATGTCAGGATCACCAACTGCGTGCGCAAGAACGCCTGGTACGAGCTGGCCGGCGCGGTCGAGCTCACCAGGCGGCTCGTGCCGATCTTCGACGCGGTGGCGGTGAAGCACCCCGGCACCCGCTGGCTGCCCGAGCCCGGCTACCGCTCCGCCGCGCTCGGCACCCGGCTGCGGGAGGGCCTCGGCGTGATCGTGCGGCACAGCCCGTGGGCGGTCTGCTCCCCCGGCGTGACCCCGGTGCCGGCCGCCGCCCTGGCCCTGGACGAGCAGCCGCCCGATCCGCTGGGCTGGTGGCGGGCGTACGTGGGGGTGGTCGTGCCGCCCGTACTCGACCTGTACTTCACGTACGGCGTGGTGCTGGAGCCCCACCTGCAGAACGTGCTGGTCGGCCTGGACGCGGACGGCATCCCTGTCGAGGCCGTCTTCCGTGACCTGGAGGGCGCCAAGCTCGTCGAGGGCCGCCACGACCTGGCCGGGCCGCACCCCGAGGTGGCCCGCGCGCTCACCTACGACGCCGAGCGCGGCTGGGCGCGCGTGGTCTACTGCCTGCTCGTCAACCACCTGACCGAGATCGCCGCGACGCTCGCAGGACCCGACGACGCCCTGCTGCGCGCGTTGTGGCGGGAGGCCCGCGACCTGATCGACCGGCAGGCGGACGCGCTGCGCCGGCCGCTCGGGCTGTCGGACCTGCTCGCGGGCGCGCCGCTGCCGGCCAAGGCGAACCTGGGCGTGCGCTGGGCCAGGGCCGCCGACAGGACGGCCGGGTACGTGCCGATCGCGAACCCGCTCGCATGATCGCCCCGCGCGTCCAGGAGGCCGCCGTACGCCTCCCCGGACTCCCCGCCTACGTCTATGACCTGCCGGCCCTGGACGCGCACGTCGCGGCCGTACGGCGAGCTCTGGGGGCCACTGAGCTGTACTACGCGGTCAAGGCCAACCCCGACGCCGGGCTGCTGCGGGTGCTGGCCGGCCACGTGGACGGGTTCGAGGTGTCGTCGGCCGGTGAGCACGCGCACGTCACCGGCCTGTTCCCCGGCATGCCGGTGGCGCTGGGCGGGCCCGGCAAGACCGACGCCGAGCTGCGGCTGCCGCACCACCGGCTGCACGTCGAGTCGCCGAACGAGCTGCGCCGCCTGCTGGACACGGGGCTGGAGGCCGACGTGCTGCTCAGGCTCAACCCCGGGCTGCCGGTCGAGGGGGCGGCGCTGACGATGAGCGGGCCGTTCGGGATGGACGCGGCGGGCGTGGCCGAGTGCCTGCCGCTGTTCACCGACCGCGTACGGCTGCGCGGCCTGCACGCCCACCTGGCCAGCGGCCTCTCCGCGCCACAGCTGCTCGGGCTGGCGGAGGCGCTGCTGGGCGACGGGGAGTACGAGGAGGTCAATCTCGGGGGCGGGATGGCGGTGTCGTACGCCTCGCCCGACGAGCGGTTCGACTGGGCCGCGTACGGGGCGGGGCTGGACGCGCTGCGCCGGGGGCGGCTGCTGCGGGTCGAGCCGGGGCGGGCGCTGACCGCGTACTGCGGCTATTACGTGACCAGGGTGGTGGACGTGAAGCGGGTGCACGGGCAGGCGTACGCGGTGGTGCTGGGCGGCACCCACCACCTGCGGACGCCGGTCACGAAGGGGCACGACCAGCCGTTCGCGGTGCTGCCGACGGGCGCGGGGCCGGGGGTGACGGACGAGCCGGTCACGGTCGTCGGCCAGCTCTGCACCCCGAAAGACGTTTTCGCCCGAAATATAGGGACTTCAGTGCGGGTGGGAGACACCGTGGTCTTCGCCTTGGCGGGCGCCTACGCCTGGAACATCTCCCACCACGACTTCCTCATGCACCCGAAGCCCGCCTTCCACCATCTGACGTCCTGACCTTCTCGATGAGCGCGACCAGGCCGTCGGCGTCGAGCAGGTCGATCGGGCGTACGGTGCGGTTGTCGCGGACGTAGTGGAAGGCCGCGCCCACCTCATCCAGCGGCACCTCCGCGAGGTGCGCCCAGGCCAGCCGGTACGCCGCGAGCTGCACCGACGCCGCCCGCTGCGCCTTCTTGCCCCGAGGTGGCGCGCCGGTCTTCCAGTCGACGACCTCGTAGCCGCCCCCCGGCCGCTCGAAGACGGCGTCCATGCGCCCGCGCACCAGCCGGTCGGAGATCATCATCTCGAACGGGATCTCCAGGTCGATCGGCCGCCGGTCGGCCCACTCGCTCTCCTCGAAGCGCTCCTGCAGCTCCGCCAGGCGCACGTCGGCCTCCTCCGGCTCCTCGTCGAAGAGCTCGAAGTCGTCGATCAGCCGCTGCTGGTCCCACCGGGTCTCCAGCCACTTGTGGAACGAGGTGCCCCGCCTGGCCAGCGGCGCCGGCTTGACCGGCACGGGACGGCGGATCCTGCGGGCCAGCTCGCGCGGGTCTGCCGCCAGCGTGACCAGTGACGACACGGTCAGCTTCGCCGGCAGCTCGACCGTGGTCGCCGGGCGGCGGCGGTGCAGCTCGCGCTCGCGCAGCAGCAGGTCGGTGTCGCGTTCCCAGGCGCGCAGCCGCTCCTCCTCGTACGGCTTGAGCGCCTCGCCCTCCTCGTCGGCGAGCGTGCCCGCCAGGGCGTCCTCCACCAGATGGGCGCCGTCGAGCACCGACTCGTAGCGCAGCCCCTCGGGCGTGACCGGCCAGGTGGCCTCGGCGGGCTCGGCGAGCAGCGGGTTGCCCGCGCCCTCGGCCGGCGCGTCGGCCCAGACCGCGACCCGGTCGGCGGTGTCGCGGATCTCCAGCAGGAAGTCGGACGGCTCCAGCGGCTTGGTGGCGGTGCCCCAGCGGTAGCCGGAGGCGATGAGGTGGTAGTGGGCGCGGGTCACCGCGACGTAGGCGAGCCTGCGCTCCTCCATCAGGTCGCGCTCGCGGCAGTGCTCGTCGAACGCGGCCAGCTCCTCCTTGCTCAGCCCGCCCAGCCTGGGCAGGTCGGCCACGTCGCCGCGCAGCGGGTAGGGCAGCTTGCGCGGATTTTCGGTCCAGCGGCTGTTCATCACCGGGGTGGCCGGGAAGATGCTGCCGGTCGCGATCGTCCCCTTCGAGCTGACCAGCTGCGACAGGCCAGGCACCACCACGACCGGCCACTCCAGCCCCTTGGACGCGTGGACGGTCATCAGCTTGACGCTGTTGCTCTCACCGACCCGGCCCGCCTCGAGCCCGAACTCCTCGCTCTCCGCCGCCTGCAGATAGGCGAGGAACGCCCCCAGCGTCGGGTCCTCCGCGTCGCCCGCGAACCTGGAGGCCGCGTCGATGAACGCGTCGAGGTCGGCCCGCGCCGCGAACGCCCCCGCCGTGCCGCTGCGCGCCGCCACCTCGATGTCGAGCCCCAGCCTGCGCTCGACCTCCGTGATGAGGTCGGGCAGCGGCTGCGCGGTGTGCGCCCGCAACTGGCGCAGCTCCTGGGCGAGCGCGACGAGCCTGGTGCGGGCCGGCGGCGAGAACGGCTCAAGCCACTCCTCGCGATCGGGCAGCTCGTCGAGCGCGTCGACCAGGCTGCCCCGCTCTTCCGCCAGGTCGGCCACCACCTGGTCGAGCGGGTCGTCGGCACGCCCGCTCTCGCTCAGCTCGCGGGCCAGCGTGCGCGCGTGCTCACCCAGCACCCGCAGGTCGGCGGGGCCGATGCGCCAGCGGGGACCGGCCAGCAGCCGGGCCAGCGCGTCGCCGGCGGTGGCGTCGTACAGGACGCGCAGGGTGGCGACGATGTCGCTCACCTCGGGCACGGTCAGCAGGCCGCCGAGACCCACCACCTCGACCGGGATGTCACGCTCCTCCAGCGCCCTGCGCAGCGCGGGGAACTGCGAGCGCTTGCGGGCGAGGATCGCGACATCCTGCGGCTGGATCTGCAGCGTCTTCTTGCGCTCCTTCTCGCCCCACGGCAGGCCGTCGGGCGCCACCTCCTGGCCGAGCAGCTTCGCGATGCCGTCGGCGATCCACTTCGCCTCGTCCTCGGCCGTCTCGTGGAAGGCGCACGTGACCCGGCCCCGTTCGACGCGGTTGGGCCCCGGCACCAGGACCGGCACCTCGCGGGCCTCCATGCGCAGCGGCAGCTGCACGCGGGCGGCGACGTCGAGCACCCGGTCGCCGTTGCGGAAGCTCACGCTGAGCCGGCGCAGCTGCGCCTGGTCGCCCGTCGCGGTACGGAAGTCGCGGGGGAAGCGGCGCAGGTTGCCCGACGACGCGCCGCGCCAGCCGTAGATCGACTGGCACGGGTCGCCCACGGCCGTCACCGGATGGCCGCCGCCGTAGAGCGAGCGCAGCAGCACGAGCTGGGCGTGGCTGGTGTCCTGGTATTCGTCGAGCAGCACCACCGCGTAGCGGGAGCGCTCGATCTCGCCGACCTCCTTGTGCCGCGAGGCGATCCTGGCCGCCAGCGACATCTGATCGCCGTAGTCGATCACCTCGCGGGCGCGTTTGAGCCGCTCGTACGCCTCCACCAGCGGCAGCAGCTGCTCCCTCGCCGCCTGGACGCCGACCGGCCTGCGCTGCGCCAGCGTCGTACGGCCCGGGAGCGCCGCCAGCCGCTCGTCCAGCCACCGCCCCATCTCGCGGACGTCAGCGGGCGTGCGCAGATGCTCCGACAGTTCGCCGGCCAGCTCGAGCAGGGCAGCGGTGACCGAGGGCGGGCCCAGCTCGATCTTGTCCATCGGCCCGTCGTACATCGCCACCACCCGCGAGGCGAGCTGCCACGACACGGCCGGGGTGACCAGGCGCATCGTCGGCTCCAGTCCTTCGCGCAGCGCGTGGTCGGTGACCAGGCGGGCGGCGTAGGCGTGGTAGGTGGAGACCGTCGGCTCGGTGTCGAGCGCGCCCGGCTCGACCAGCCCGGCCTCGGCCAGACCGTTGAGCCGCTCTCTGACGCGGGTGGCCAGCTCGGCGGCGGCCTTGCGGGTGAACGTCAGGCCCAGCACGTGTTCGGGCTTGACCAGGCCGTTGGCGACCAGCCAGACCACCCGGCCGGCCATGGTCTCGCTCTTGCCCGAGCCCGCGCCCGCCATCACCACCATGGGCTCCAGCGGCGCCTCGATGACCTCCGCCTGCTCGGGCGTGGGCGGCAGGATGCCGAGCTTGCCGGCGAGTTCGGCCGGGGTCAGCACACCTGCCCCCCGCCGTCGTTGACCGGGCAGCTCGCCCTGGCCGCGCACGTGCGGCAGCCGTCGTTGACCTTCGCCTGGAAGAACGGGCCCGACATGCCGATCGCGACCGTGTCGACGAGGTCTTTGGCCCAGCCAGGGTCCTTGTCGTCGGACAGCGGCTGCTGCTTCTGCTCGACCGCGTCGTGCTTGCCCGCCGCCTTGCCGAGCTGCACCAGCGCCGCTCCCCCGGGCTCGGTCATGCCGTGCCTGGCGAACGCGCCGAGCAGCGCCGCGAGCTGGTAGACGCCGAGCTGAGGATGGCGGTCGATGTCGCCGGCCCTGGGCTTGGAGCCGCCGGTCTTGAGGTCGATGATCACCGCGCGGTTGTCGGAGTCGCGCTCGACGCGGTCGACCCTGCCCTTGATCTGCACGCCCTCCGACACCATCGCCGTGAACGCCTCCTCCAGGGCCACCAGCTCGCGCGGGTTCTCCTTGTGCCAGCGCAGGAACTTGCCGATCATCTGCTCGGCGACCTGGCGCTGCTTGCGGTTGTACCAGACGCCGCCGAAGTCGAGCTCGTTCCAGATCTGGTCGAGCCGGTCGCCCAGCAGGTCTTCGCTCGGCAGGTCGGTCGCCGCGAGCACCGCGAGAGCGTGGATGACGTTGCCGAGGCCCTGGGCCGTGCTGGTGCCGGCCGCGCCCACCGCGGTCTCCAGCAGCCAGCGCAGGCCGCACTTGGTGAAGCTCTCCACCGCCGACGGCGAGATGCTGACGACGTCGCCGGGCCAGCTCAGGGGGCGGTCGTCGGAGATGGGGGTGAGCGCGTACCAGTCGTTGGGGTGGGCGCCTTGCACGCCCGCCGCGGCCAGCCTGGCGAGCTGCTGGGCGGCCTTGCGGCGCATCGTGCGGGGCTTGGCCGGGTCGGTGACCGCGCTGCGCAGGTCGGCCACCAGGGCCTGCATGGTGAGCCAGCGTGACCGGTCGTCCATCGTGGCCGGCTCGACCCCGCCCGGCATCAGCTCCGTCAGGAACCTGGACGGCCGCTCGTCGGTGTCCTCGCCGCCCACCGCCGTGACCACCAGCCTGCGCCTCGCCCTGGTGACGGCGACGTAGAACAGCCTGCGCTCCTCCGCCAGCAGCTTCGAGGCCAGCGAGGCGGCGTTGGGCTCGGCCCCCTCGACCACCTCCACGAGGTCCTCCACGCCCAGCATGGAGCCGCGCAGCCGCAGGTCGGGCCAGACGCCCTCCTGGACGCCCGCCACCACCACGACGTCCCACTCCAGGCCCTTGGAGCGGTGGGCGGTCAGCACGCGTACGGCGTCGCCGTCGGGCGCCCGGTCGGCCAGCGTGTCGCCCGGGATCTCCTGGGCCGCGAGGTCGTCGATGAACACCTCGGGGCCCGCCATCGGCATGCGGTCGACGAACCTCGCCGCGTGGTCGAACAGCGCCACCGCCGCGTCGAGGTCACGGTCGGCCTGCGCCCCCCTCGGGCCGCCGCCGAGGCTCAGCTCGCTCCACCGCTCGGCCAGGCCGCTGCCGTGCCAGATCGTCCACAGCAGGTCTTCGGCGGTGCCACCCTGCGCGGCCGCCTCGCGGGCCGCCGCCAGCAGCTTCGCGACGCGTTCTGCGGGCAGCGCGACGTGCGGCTCCAGGCGGGTCAGCTCGCGCACGTCCTTGACGGCGGCCACCAGCAGCTCACCGGACGGCCGCGCCTTGAGCGGCCCTTGCGGCTCCTCCCCCTCTTCGGGGTCGTCCCCCTCTTCCGGCTCCGTCGGGTCGCTCGTGAGGGCGGTCACCGCCTCGTTCTCGGCGATCTTGAGTGCGCGGCGCAGGCGGCGTACGCCGATCATGTCGGTGCCGCCGAGCGGGCCCGTCAGCAGCTCCTCCGCCGCCGCCTCGTCGAGCTGGGACGGATCGAGCGCCACCCGCAGCATCGTGAGCAGCGGCCGCACGCCGGGCTCCTGCGCGATCGGCACCTCGTCGCCGGCGATCATGGTCGGCACGCCGGCGTTGACCAGCGCCCGCCGCAGCAGCGGCACCTGCCGCCTGGCCGAGCGGACCAGCACGGCCATGCGGTGCCACGGCACGCCGTCGATCAGGTGGGCACGGCGCAGCGTGTCGGCCACGATCGCGGCCTCCTGGCTGGTGCTGTCGGCCAGCAGCACGCGCACGTCGCCGGGGTCGGCGTCGGGCAGCGCCACCAGGTCGCGGTGGCCGTGGCGCTGGTCGTGCTCGGGCGCGGGGGCGACCGGCAGCTTGGCCGCCACCCGCCTGGACGCCTCAAGCAGGTCGGCGCCGCTCCTGCGGCACACCCGCAGCGCCACCACCGGCGCCTCGCGGCCGTCGAGCGTCCTGAAGCGCTCGGGGAACTTCATGATGCCCTGGACGTCGGCGCCCCTGAAGCCGTAGATCGACTGGTCGGGGTCGCCCACCACCACGAGGTCGCGGCCGTCGCCCGCCAGGTGGGCGAGCAGCTGCTCCTGGGCCGGGTCGGTGTCCTGGTATTCGTCCACGAAGACCGCATCGTGGGCGGCCCGCTCGCGCTCGCGCACCTCGGGCCGGTCGAGCAGCGCGCAGGCGGCGCCGATGAGCTCGGCGTAGTCGTAGGTCTCCTCGGGGGCGAGGTCGAAGCGGTCCTGATAGCGCTCGGCGAACCGGCCGGCCGCCACCCAGTCGGAGCGCCCGTGCAGCCGGCCGAGCGCGACGAGGTGCTCGGGGTCGAGGCCGCGTTCGTAGGCGCGTGAGAGGAAGTCTCGCAGTTCCTCGGCGAAGCCGCGGGTCTTGAGCGCCTCGCGCAGCGAGGCGGGCCAGCCCGGCGCGCCCTGCTCCAGCTCGCCGTGGAGCAGCCGGCGGATCTCCAGCAGCTGCTCGGGGCCGGTGAGCAGGCGCGGCGGCTCCTTGCCCGCCAGCACCGACTCGCGGCGCAGCAGCGCGTAGGCGTAGGAGTGGAAGGTCAGGGCGAGCGGGGTGCGGGTGGTGCGGCGCAGCCGGCCGGTGACGCGCCTGCGCAGCTCTTCCGCGGCCTTGCGGCTGAAGGTGAGGATGAGCACGCGCTCGGGGTCCAGGCCGCGCCGCTCGATGCGGTCGACCACGCTCTCGACGATGGTGGTGGTCTTGCCGGTGCCGGGACCTGCGAGAACGAGCAGCGGCCCGCCCTCGTGGCCGACCACGGCACGCTGGTGCTCATCGAGCACAGGAGGCACATCGGGCCCCCCGCTGCCTCGCCGCACCAACCGCCAGGTCTGAGCACTCACAGCACTAGATTCCACCAGACCACAGGGGTAGATCGTGCCGACTTGCCCGGTCTCCTTCAGCGATCCGCCTACGGTATCGAGGCAAATACCGGTTTTCTCGTGACACGCCGGACGCCGTGTTCGCCGTCGGCGTCAACGCCACGCGCAAGAAGACGGCCCGGGACCTGAGCCCCGGGCCGGATGGGGTCACGTCACGAGAAGAGGTGGTCGACCACGCGGGCCGTCGCCTTGCCGTCGTCGCGCGGGGCGAACGTGGCACGGAAGGCGTCGTAGCGGTCGGCGTTGGCGGCGGCGACCGCGTCGATCGACCGCAGGGCCTCCACGACGTCGGCCGACGTGGACAGCACCGGCCCCGGCGCCTGCTCGGGCAGGTCGATGTAGAGGCCGCGCTTGTTGGCGTACTTGGCCCGGTCGTAGGCGTACAGGACGATCGGCTTGCCGGTGGCGGCGAAGTCGAACATGACCGAGGAGTAGTCGGTCACCAGCACGTCGGCCACCAGCAGCAGATCCGCGATGTCCGGATATGTCGTGACGTCGCGGGCGATGTCGGGGACGGCGGGCATGGCCTGCATCGGGTGGGCGCGTACGAGGATCTCGTGGTCGGCGCCCAGCGCCTCGCGGGCCTTGGCGAGGTCGAGCTTGACCATCGCGTTCTTGCGGTCGTAGTCGCGGTAGGTCGGCGCGTACAGCACCACCCGCTTGCCCTCGGCCAGACCGAGCCGCGCCCGCACCGCCGCCGCGCGCTCCTCGCGGTCGGGTGAGTTGAGCACGTCGTTGCGCGGCAGCCCGCTCTCGAGGACCTCGCCCTTGTAGCCGAACGCCTTGCGCAGCACCTGGGTGGCCCAGGGCGACTGCGACAGCAGCAGGTCCCAGCCGCGCACCTCGGCCGCCTGGCGGTGCCAGATCGGCGGCCTCGGGTCGCGCTTCATGTGGGCCTGGTCGCCGCCGATGAGCTTGGCGGGCGTGCCGTGCCAGGTCTGGACGACCACCTGGTCCTCGCGGGCGCGGAACCAGGCGGGCAGGAACGCGTTGGTGATGATGTGGCGCGACCTCGCCAGCGCCTCGTGGTGCTCGCGGCTGCCGGCGCGGACGACCTTGGCGGGGCCGGGCGGCACGAAGGCGCCGTCCTTGACGATCCAGACGTGCTCGCGGTCGTCGCCCCTGCGCAGCCGCTCCTCGTAGACGGCGCGCACGCTGTCGGCGTAGAGGCGGCCGTCGTTGACGACGTAGACGGTGCTCTCGCGCAGCGGCTCGGTGCGCTGGGCGGGGTAGAAGACGCGGCGCAGCACATGGGTGCCGGCGACGCCGCGCTCTTCCGCCGGCCTGTCCTCCTCGACGGTGATCACCGGCACGTCGAAGCGGGTGGAGATCATCCGGTAGACGTGGCCGCCGAGCGTGCGCGGCTCCTCGTCGAGGCCGGGCAGCGCGGCGTGGTCCATGCGCAGCGGGACGATCTCGCCGGACGGGTGGCGCAGCGACATGTTCCACGTGCCGGAAGAAAGCGGCACCGCCTCGCCGAACCGGTCCATCGTGTCGGGCTCGACGCGTACGGAGAAGTCGGCGCCGGAGCGCTCCATCGGCAGCAGATAGGACAGCCCCGACCGGTGGCGCAGGGTCAGCGTGCGGGGGCCCTCGGCGTCGGGGTAGTGGCCGCGCAGGACGAGCGCGGGGCCGTCCCAGACCGCCGAGGTGATGACCGGGCGGATGCGGTGGGCGGAGACCACGACGCGGTCGCGGCGGTCGCCCAGCACGGTGATCTCGCGGTCGCCCACGGGCGTGCGGACCTCGGCCGCGTCGGCCAGCATGACGGGGGCCGCCGGGTCGCCCTTGGGCTCGACCCACAGGCGCCGGCCGTCCTTCTCCTGCGTCAGCGCGGGCACCGCGAGGCCGACCACGACCTGCGTGCCGTCGCCGGACGGCGTGAAGTCGGCGGCGATGCGGTGGCCGCCGAGCCTGGCGTGGCCCTTGGTGACCTGGCGGCCGGGCAGGAAGATCTTCAGCTCTAGTCGCTCGCCGTCGAGTCGCACGCCGGTCAGCTCGGCCCTGTTGGGCTGGAGCACGACCTGCAGCGCGCGGTCGGACGTCCAGACGGGACGCACCCACCAGCCCGGCTTGAGCTTGAGCCCGGCGGGCCGCTCGGGCCGGCCGATGGAGGAGCCGCGCAGCAGGCCCGTGGCCCGCGCGCCACGGCTCCAGAACACGATCTCGGCCCGCCACGTGGTGGCGTCGGGCACGCCGGGACGGTGGCGCATGCGCCGCCGCACTCCGTGGACCATGCCGCGCACGGCTCCGCGCCAGCGCAGCGGCCACGGGCTCAGCTCGGCGGTGAAGCCGGACCAGTCGTAGTTGCAGCCCGGCTCGCGCGCGCCGTGGGTGGCCTCGGGGGCGAGGACCCTGCGGGTGCGCATGCGGATGGGCGGCAGCCAGCGCGGGCCGCGCAGCACCACGGTCGCCCAGTTGAACCTGCGGCTGCGCACCGACAGGCCGGCCAGGTAGGCGAAGCCGCTGACCCGCAGCTTGCCGTCGACCCAGACGATGTCGTCGATGTGGGTGACCGGCACCAGGTCGGCGCGGCGCAGGCGGTAGAGGTCGGGGGGCAGCTCGTCGCGGAAGGGCAGGTCGGCGTACCAGCGCAGGCCCTTGCGGATGCGCTTGGACGGCTCGGCCGCCGCGGTGACCACCTTGAGCAGCGTCTCGCCCTCGACGAGCTCGTCGTCGGAGCGGGTCTCGATGAGGTGGACGATGACGCGGCGCGCCACCGGGAGGTCGCGTTTGACCTGCGCTTCGACGCCCGCGAGGTAGGGGCGTACGAGGTCGAGCATCTCGCGCCGCCGCGCCGCGCCGCGCTTGACCGCGAGGTCGATGCGACCCCCGAGGGGACCGCTCAGCACTTCGCTGTCGAACGCCGCGTCGCGACCGCCTGGGCCGACCGCTCGCATGACCGCTTCGAGAGGCTCGCCACGATCGCAGAGATCCTGGACAGCCTTCAGGCGGTCGGCGAGCGAATCGCCGCCCTGGCTTCGGGCTGTGACGCCGGTGGCCATAGGGGAGGCACCGCCTTTCGGGCCGCCATCACTGTTCAGCCCATGGTAATGGGAGTCACATGTCACGAAATCGCTTGTTCGACGAAAGCGCAGGTCAGGTGGGTTACTGAAAATCGGCTGAACGCCCGTCCCAGCGGGCGAGGCGCATGTCCACGCGTTCGCCGCGCAGCGGGGTGCCTTCCTCTCGCCAGTGGGCCAGGCAGCGTCGCACGTGGTCAGGGGCCGCGCCTGAGCCGTCGGCGTGGACGACGCGCCACCACGGGACGCCGCCGCCCCAGGTGGACATGACCTTGCCGACCTGGCGTGGACCGCCTTCGCCGAGATATTCGGCGATGTCGCCGTAGGACATGACCTTGCCGGGCGGGATGCGCTCGACGAGGTCGAGCACCCGCTCGGCGAACGGGTTCACGGGCTCCACGCCGCCGGGCCCGCGTCGATGATCTCTTCGAACGTGCCGATCTCGACGGCGCTGTCGCCGGTGGCGACCTCGATCACGCCGTCGCGCAGCCCGTAGACCTCGCCGTCCTCGCCCACGAGCCGGGCGCCGAGCGCGGTGGACAGGCGCAGGAGCTGGGCCACCTGCCAGTCGGAGCCGGGCTCGCCGACGACCTCGCCCTGCCAGCGGGCCACGGTGTGCTTGGCGCCCGCGTGGCCTGCCACGATCTCGTCGGACCCGTGCAGCTCGAAACCGGCCGGCGCGATGGCCTTCGCCAGCTCGGCGAAGGCGAGTGGCGACTCACGCACCACTCGCAGCTCGTATCCCATGACGGGGGACCATAGCGGATCTTCTCCCGACTCGGAAACCTGTTCACGAACTCGCCGTTATGCCTGCTCCTTGCGTTGATTGAGGACGACGATCGCGCCGCAGAACATGACGAGCGCCACGAGCACCCCGCCCCCGTACAGCCACAGCCTGACCGGGTCGGACCCCGGCCTGGTCGGGACGGGCGAGTCGGCGCCCTGGCCGAAGTGCTGCATGCCGGGCGTGACGCTGCGCTTGGCGCCGACGAGCCGCTCGGCGGCGTTGAGCGCGGCGGCGGCGTCGACCACGCCGAAGCCGGTCTCGTCGTCGTAGCCGGCCGCGGGCCGTCCCCTGGCGCTGGCCGCGAGGGCCTGCGCGACCTGCTCGGGGGCGAGCGCCGGGTAGCGCGCCTTGAGCAGCGCGGCCACGCCAGCCACGAGCGCGGCGGCCGAGCTGGTGCCCTCGGACAGCTCGTAGCCGCTGCCGCGCTTGACGACGGGCACGCCCACGCCGGGCGCGGACACCAGCACCGACAGGTTGTCGCTGCTGAACGTGGCCCGCTTGCCCTGCTTGTCGGTGGCGGCCACGCCGATGACGCCCGGGTAGCCGGCTGGGAAGCTCCAGTAGGAGGTGCCCTTCTCCTTGGCGTACGCGGTCTGGCCGTCGTTGCCGACGGCGGCGACCAGGACGACTCCCTTGCTCAGCGCGTACGAGACGGCCTCGCGCTCGGACCTGAGCGGGCCGTACGAGCCGATGGACATGCTGACGACCTGGGCCCCGTGGTCGGCGGCGTAGCGCAGGGCGCGGGCCAGCGGGCTCTGCGCGTCGGGCCTGCCCTGCTGGTCCTCAAGCGGCGGGACGGCGACGCCCGGCTCGTCGTCGATGACCATGGGCAGCGACAGGATGCGCGCGGACGGCGCGACCCCGACGAAGCCGTCGCCCTTGCCCGAGCCGGCGATCAGGGCGGCCATGGCGGTGCCGTGCCGGCCCGGCGGCAGGTCGCGCTGCACCGAGCCCGACGTCATGTCGGGACCCGCGGTGACGCGGCCCTTCAGCTCTTTGACGCCGGTGTCCACGGCACTGTCCACGACGGCGACAGTGACGCCCTCACCCTTGGTGACCGTCCACGCCTGCTCGACGTTGAGCGCGTCGAGCACCCATGCCTGCTGTTCCCTGACCGGGTCCGCGGCCGGAGCCGAGAAGGCGAGCACGGCGGCGGTCAGCGCGCGTACGACGGTCAGCACACGTTCCCCTGGGTGCAGGGCGGCACCGTGGGCGGGTCCGCGAGGAAGTAGGCGATCTGGTTGCCGATGGACTTGGCGGCCGGCCACAGCTCGCTGTGCAGGATCTCCTCCGGCGGGATCGCGGCCCTGGTACGCCCGTCGGCGTAGCCGCCCGTCGAGAACACGATGTACGGGCCCGCGCCGACCCAGCTCGTCCGCTGGCGCTGGTCGGGCCCGAAGCGCTCGGTCACGGTGCCGGGAAAGGCGACCGGCAGCACGCCGACGCGGTCGTCCTGGGTGAGCTCCTCACCGGCCGACACGCGCGACTCCTCGTCCTTGAGCACGGCCACGCCGACCGTGAAGACGAAGGTGGCGGTCTGGTCGATGTACGTGGCCCGCAGCAGCGTCACGCAGCCGTGGTTCTGCAGCACGCCGGCCACGGAGGCGTCGACGCCCTTGCCGCACTCGGTCTCGGGTGCGATGCCGACGCGCCTGGCGTACTGCTGGGCGCGGTCGAGCCCGAGGTAGCGCACCTCTTCAGGGAAGACGCCCGTGGCGGGCCACGCCTGCCAGCGGCGGGCGATCTCCTCCTGCTGGTAGCGGCTCTGCTCGGCGGACGTCAGCGGGCGCGAGCGCGTCTCGGTGAACAGCCCGACGGTGCCGAGCAGGACGACGAGCGCCGAGACGGCGATGATGGCGCCGAGCAGCACCACGAAGGCGCGGCGGTAGCGGACGCCCTGCTGGAGCTCGGCCTCTTCCGCGCGTTGCCTGGCCGCCGTGCGCTTGCGTGAGTCCGCCGCCGGCCACGAGCGCACGCGCGAGCGGCGGCCGGTTGTGGCGCCGAGCGGGTTCCTCCGCCCCTGTGTGGCGTCCCCCTCGGCGCGCGGTAGCCCTGTGGTCGACCTACGTGCCTTCACCACCGCCTCGTTCCCGCATTCGCGTCGATGTCTATTTCGTCCCCCTTGAGGGGCGGATCATGCGTCTTGCGACATGTGCGCCCGTCGTACGCGTCTGACCAGGATAAAGATGACGGACAGTGAAGCCAGCGCGCCGAGGGCGGCCCCCGCGGCGATGGCCGCGTACACCGTGACGCGGCGCTCGTCCCTGGTGACGACGTCGATGGGGCCCGCGCTGCCGCCGGCCAGCGGTCTCTCCGGGTCGTGCGCCTGGTCGCCGGCCGCGACCTCGGTGTGCTCCGCCAGCCTGGACGCCTCCTTCAGGGCCTCGGCGGCGTTGACGAGGCCGAAGCCGGTGGCGGTGTCGTAGCCGCCGGGCGGCAGGTCCTTGGCGCCCGCGGCGAGGGCTCGCGCGACGAGCGGCGGCGACATCTTCGGGTATTTCGCCTTGATCAGGGCGGCGACGCCCGACACCAGCGCGGTCGCCTGCGACGTCCCTCTGCCGACCCAGTACTCGTCGCCGGGGCCCGCGCCCATGATGTCCACGCCGGGCGCGGCCACCAGCACCGAGGAGTTCCAGTTGGAGAACGCCGCCCGGCGCATCCGCCGGTCGGTCGCTCCCACCGAGACCACGCCGGGGAACGCCGCCGGATAGGAGTAGGGGGCGAAGTCACCGTCCTTCTTCCTGTCGCCGTCGTTGCCCGCGGCGGCTACCAGCACGACGCCCTTGCCGATCGCGTAGCGCACGGCCGCCCGCTCCTCGCGGGTCGCCAGCTCCTTGGAGATCGACAGGTTGATCACGTCAGCCCCTTCGTCCACCGCGTAGCGGATGCCCCTGGCCACCACGTTCTCGAAACGCTCGGCCGAGTTGAACGTCAGGAAACCCGGCTCCTCGTCCTCCAGGATGACCCTTACTGACAGTACGTCCGCTTCGGGCGCCACGCCGATGATCCCCCGTTTTCCGTCAGGCCCGTGGCCGTGCCCGGCGATCAGCGACGCCATGTACGTGCCGTGCAACCTGCTGGGAGCCGTCCCGGGCGGGTTCGCGCCCGCGGTGAAGTCTTCACCGACGCGTACCGACCCGGCCAGGTCGCGATGGTGCGGGTCCACGCCCGAGTCGAGCACGGCCACCGTCACCCCCGCGCCCTTGCTGGCGCGCCACGCCTTCGTCAGCGCCAGCGTCTCGATGACCGCCCGCTGCCCGCCGCGTACGTCGTCGGCCCGCAGCGGCCCCACCGGCACCAGCAGCACCGCGGCCAGCGCCCCTGTCAGCGCCCCTGCCAGCGCCCCGGCCGCGCCCTTCCTCAGCACCGCCACTCCCCAGACGCGCAGTCGGGCATGCCGGGCGTGCTCAGCCGGGTCAGCACCTGCTCGGAGATCTCGGTGGCGAAGGCGAAGATGGACGGCCGCGCCTCGCCGGCCGCCGCCGACGGCCGCCCGTCCACCTGGCCCGACGTGGTCAGCACCAGGTAGGGGCCGGCCTGGCGGACCGAGCCCGCCTCGCGTACGCCGGGGGTGAACCGGTCGGCCAGCGTGGCGCGGAAGGAGACCGGACGCAGCCCCGGAGTGGGCTTGCCGGTGTCGGAGAAGGCGTCCCTGGCGCGTCGGGCGTGGGCCTCGTCGCGCAGCGCCACCACGCCGATCGTGACGAGCACGCCGCGCAGCGCGTCGACGTACGTGGCCCGCAGCACTCCCTTGCAGCCCGCCTGCCGCAGCGCCTTGACCGCGGCGGCGTCCACCGCGTCGCGGCCGCAGCCGGTGCGCGGCGAGATGCCGATCCTGGTGGCACGTTCCCGGCCTCCCTGCTCGGCGGAGTAGGGCAGCGTCTCGGGGAAGATGCGGCCCGCCGGCCAGGTGCGCCAGCGCTCGGCCACCTCCCGGTGGGCCGCCGCGCGCAACTCGGCCGCGGTGGGCCCGCGGGTCAGCTCGGTGCCGGCCGCGCTGCCCGCCACCCCGGCGGCCACCGCGCAGATCAGCGTCAGCGCGGAGGCCGCCACGAGGATCGGCCATGGACGGGCGGCATTCACGGCATCGACCTTAACCGGGAGGTCCCGGCGGAAACCCCTTAATAGCTGGGCAGGCTCGGGTCGACCGTCTTCACCCAGCTCAGCACGCCGCCGCCCACGTGAACGGCGTCGGAGAAACCGGCGTTCTTGACGACCGCGAGCGCCTCGGCCGAGCGCGCGCCCGACTTGCAGTGCAGCACGATCTTCTTGTCCTGGGGCAGCCTCTCCAGGGCCGAGCCGTTGAGGAACTCGCCCTTCGGGATCAGCGTGGCGCCCGGGATGGAGACGATCTCGTACTCGTTGGGCTCGCGGACGTCGACGACGAAGATGTTCTCGCCGCGGTCCATCATGCCCTTGAGCTCCTGCGCCGTGATCGTCGATCCGGTGGCCGCCTCGGCGGCCTCGTCGGAGATCGCGCCGCAGAACGCCTCATAGTCGTCGAGCAGCTGGGTCAGCGTCGGGTTCTTGCCGCACAGGACGCACTCGGGGTCCTTGCGGACCTTGACGTCGCGGTACTTCATCTCGAGGGCGTCGTAGATCATCAGCCGGCCGACCAGCGGGTCGCCGATGCCGGTCAGCAGCTTGATGGCCTCGTTGACCTGGATGGAGCCGATCGACGCGCACAGCACGCCGAGCACGCCGCCCTCGGCGCACGACGGCACCATGCCGGGAGGCGGGGGCTCGGGGTAGAGGCAGCGGTAGCACGGCCCGTGCTCGGCCCAGAAGACGCTCGCCTGGCCGTCGAAGCGGTAGATCGAGCCCCACACGTACGGCTTGCCGAGCAGCACCGCGGCGTCGTTGACCATGTAACGCGTCGCGAAGTTGTCGGTGCCGTCGACGATCAGGTCGTAGCCGGAGAAGATCTCCATCACGTTGTCGACGGACAGCGTGGCGTTGTGGATGACGACGTCGACCAGCGGGTTGATCTCGCGGACGGTCGCGGCGGCGCTCTCGGCCTTCAGCTTGCCCACGTCGGACTGGCCGTGGATGATCTGGCGCTGCAGGTTGGACTCATCGACCACGTCGAAGTCGATGATGCCGAGGGTGCCGACGCCCGCCGCCGCGAGGTACATCAGCGCGGGCGAGCCCAGGCCCCCGGCGCCCACACACAGCACCTTGGCGTTCTTCAGCCGCTTCTGCCCCGCCATGCCCACATCGGGAATGATCAGATGACGTGAGTAGCGGCGCACTTCGTCGACGGTCAGCTCTTCGGCCGGCTCGACCAGCGGTGGCAACGACACTTTCTACGCTCCCGTTTTAAAGGGGACCCATCTCACTGTGAAACCTAGCCGGGCAGTGGGGCATTCCCCAATCGCGTCTCACCGATCAGACGGCGTGCCTCCGCCGCGACGACCCGCGGCATCTCCATCATCGCCACGTGGCCGGCCGTCGGCAGCAACACCAGCCTGACCTGCCGGAACGTACGGTACGCCTTCCTCGCCATGGCCGGGCGCACCAGGCGGTCGTGGCGTCCGTGGACGATCAGCGTCGGCGCCTCGACCTTGGCCGCCTGCCGCCACAGGTTGTCCTCACCCCAGCGGAAGTACTCGGTGACGATGCCGCGCGCCGAACCCACGACCGCCTGGCCCGCGTACGGCAGGTCGTCGCGCCTGCGCTGCTCCTCTATGGCGTCGCGCAGGCGGATCGGGTGACACGCTCCCATGTCGGCCCAGACCATCGCCATGGAGGCGGTGATGCGCTGCTCGACCGGCACCAGCCGGAGTCTGTCGGCCACCCACTCCCCCAGCCGGGGTATCGCGGCGGCGGCCACCCGGACGGGGCCGTAGCGCGGCAGCAGGTCGGGCAGGGCCGGGGAGACGAGCGTGAGCGTACGGACCAGCTCGGGACGCGCCGCGGCGACCCTGACGGCGATGGCGCCGCCCATCGAGTTGCCGAACAGGTGCGCGGGGCCCGTGTGCTCCAGCAGCTCGATCACGGCCTTGGAGTGCGCCGCCACCGAGTAGTCGCCGTCCGGGGGCGCCGGTGAGAAACCTGCTCCAGGGAGGTCGATGGCGTGGCCGGTGACGGTGTCCTTGAGCTCGTCCATCAGGTCGGTCCAGTTGGTCGCCGATCCGGCCAGGCCGTGCACGAACACCGCCTGGTCCGCGGGGCCCTCATGGGTGGACCGGACGTGCACCGAGCCGATCATCCTTCCCGGCCAGTGCGGGACCGGCTCCGGGGTCATGACTGCTCCTCCTCGTTCCTCGAACGTCTCTTCCCCTGCTTCTCACGATAACCATCGCTTGCTGGAGGGGTCTGGATTCCGTACAGCGAGGTTATTTTCCTGATTTTCCTGGACAGATGGGCCGGATAACGACAGGGGGTACGCCCATGCTCACCACCCGCATCGCCGCACTACTCGCCGCCACGCTGTGCGCGGGGCCGGCCTGCGCCATCCCGGCGCACGCGTCCGACCGCCCAGGATGCACGTATCGAGTGGTACGCGTGAAGACGCACCTCAACGTCCGCGCCTGGCCGAACGGCCGAATCCTGGACAAGCTCTACCCAGGCGACCGTACGTGGGGCCCGTGCAGGAAGACGGGCTCCTGGCGCCACATCCACGGCACGGACATCGGCCGCGAGGGCTACGCCTACGGCCACTACCTGAAGAAACTCGGCAGACGCTGACCCCTGACCCCCGCCTCCTCGAACGGAGAGGACACCGCACGAGCACCGCCCTGCGAACGAAGGCGGCGCCCCCGGGCGCTGCCTCGAACCAAGGAGGCGCCTCCCCAGCGCTCCCGAGAACAGAGGGGACGCCGCACGAGCCATCCGCCCGCCCCCAGCCCTCATCCTCGATCCCAGCCGCCGAACGGGGGCCCCGCAGACCTCGTCCCCAAGCGGAGGGTCCGCGCCGCGCGAACGCCTGACGAGCACTTGCCGGGTCCTTCGAGCACCCGCCATCCAGTGCCCCACCCCTATGCCTCGCCACCCACCCTGATCCGGACTTGTCCTGATATTTCGCGCTATAGGTCTCTAAGCGATCTCTTGACAGCCCAAGCTTCCGGCAAAAGCCGCTGTTCGCCGTTTATGGCGCACCCGCTCGGAAAGCATCACGGTACCCAGCGTGACACCTACGCCACTCATCGTTAACGGCGAGTGGCGGTCGGGCATCGCGCATGGGGACCACGTAGAGCGGCAGACATCTCCGGGGGACGTTCCCCCACACCACGATGGCCGCCGCCGCGCCCGCACGACGCTCAGCATGTGCGAGCAGCCGCGCACGCATCACCTCAATCGGTGCATCCGGCCGGCCTCAGCACAATGAGCGGCATTGTCCGGGCCCGGCGTCGCGGCTTTCTCGCGCTCGCGGAAATTCTTTTCCGCGCGCGAGAACGCCGCATGCGTACGACATCGCGAATGGCAACCCGGGCGCAGCCGACAGCCCGCGAGTCGCCCATTGTCGCCTGCGATCTCGGCTAGATATGCCGTCGAATCGGACATATCATGTCATTTCATTTGATAATTATGTAATGCGAGCAATAAGATTGTTAATGCAGAGCAAAATGGGGTCGTCGCCGTTTGCCCGTCCATCGGCACGGAAATGACTTTCGACGGATGAGCCTTCAGCAGCCGTCCAAGATCTGTTTCCGGCATTTAGGAAACGGCCGAGAACGGGGCAATCGATCCTTTAGGGGGAAACACAATGCCCAAGCTCAAGAGTGTTATCGCAGGCCTCGCCATCAGCACGGCGGTGACCGGCGGCGTGGTGGGCGTGGGCGCGGCCACGTCCGCCGCCAACGCCACCACGCAGGTCAGCAACGGCACGTCCGTCCGCACGGACGACGGCTGGGGCTGGGGCTGGGGCCACCGTCGTCACCACAACCGTCACCACCAGCGCTGCAACAGGCACCACGGCGGCTGGGGCGGCGGGGGCGGCTGGGGCTGGGGCCACAGGCGCCACCGCGGCGAGATCTGCGTCGTCGTCCACAACGACAACGTGAACGACAACGGCCCCCGCAGGCGCCACCACCACCACGACCACGACCACAACCACAACCACAACCACAACAACGGCACCTGGTAGTGAATGACCGTGCTTTGATGGCGCAAGGAGTTCTCGGGGACGGCCCGCGTTTCACGCGCGGTTCAGCCTGAGGTTCGTTTCTCCACGTCTCCACGGCAGTTCTGGCGAGGGCTCTCCCGGCACACACCGGGAGGCCCTCGCTGCGTCATTTCCCGGGCGCACCAGCGGCCGGGATCTCGTACGTCGAGCCACTGGCGATGTTCGCACGCCCTTCTCATCCCCGTGCATTCTCCTGCGCCCTCCGCAGCCACCTTCCATCCCCCTTCCTTCCACCGCCCCCCTGACCCTGACCGGCGCCATACGCATTTACAGCAAGCGTCCTCCAGCGCTCCATGGGCTCTGCCATGTCATGAGAAGTACTGGACTCGGGAAAGAGCGGACAATGTCCGTTTCTTCTGCTTTCGCAGGGAAATATCCATGGTGCGGATGAATTGCTAGCTATATCCGCGAACGGGGCAATCGATCCTTTAGGGGGAAACCGCAATGCCCAAGCTCAAGAGTGTTATCGCCGGTCTCGCCATGAGCACCGCTCTCACGGGCGGTGTGGTCAGCGTAGGGGCGGCCACCACCAGCGCGAGCGCCAACGCCGCGACCCAGATCAGCACCGGCACCTCCGTCCTGGCCGGACACGGCTGCGGCTGGCGTCCCCGCCGCTGCGGCGGCTGGGGCTGGGGCTGGAAGCCCTGGAAGAGGTGGGGCCACCGGCACCACGGTGTCGGCCGGGTCCGCGTCGTCATCGTCAACCGGAACTACAACCGCAACGACAACCACGACCACGACCGGCACGACCGCCGGTGGTGACCCTCGGCTGACGAGTCCGCCCATGCGATGAACTCAAGCCGTAGCTAGGGGAGTGCCCGTATTCACCGGGAGGCGCCCACCGTCCTCGACGCCGAGGACAGTGGCCGCCCCCACCGAATACGGGCACTCCTCATCCCCACAGCACTCTCACCCCCCACCACGCACCCCTCCCTCGACCGGCACCCCACCCCCACGCCCTCCCCCGGCCGGCACCTCACCCGCACATCCCCACCCCAGCAGCCCCGCCCTGAGTCGCCCGACCCCGCCCAGCACAACCCCTGGGACACCAAGCAGCACGACCGTCAGCCCGGCGTCCGACTTACAGCACACCCTGTTCACAGCACAGGCCCGCACCCCAGGAGTTGCCCAGCGCAGTCCGCACCGAGGCACGCCCTTACCGCTCCACCCATGCCGCTCCAAGAGCCGAGCATTCAGCGCTCGGCCTTGTCCACCGATCCCCCACCTTGCAATCTCGCCACCACTGGAAGCGGCCTCAACGCCCCGCGACCAGCAAAAACCGTGCAGGCACAGGCCCGCACGGCTGGAGGCTCATCAGAGCCGGGTCATTTCCCACGCGACCACGAAATCAGCACAACACCGAAACACCCACCAACAAGAAAACCGCCGGAAACGAGGCAGTGAGGGCCCCCGGCGGTGCCGGGAGAGCCCTCACTTTGAATTCCGTGGAGACGAGGAAATCCAATTCCTACGCCATTGTCACACGGTCAGATCAACGCTCCGTCGCCTCAGCGGCCGCAGGCGGCTGGACACGGCGGTCGTGGTGGTGGTGCTCGCGGTGCTCGTGGTTACGGTTGACGTTGCGGTTGTGGATCCTGACCTTCACCCTCAGACGGTGGTGGTGGTGACGACGGTGTCCCCAGCCCCAGCCGCAGCGACGCCAGCCCCAGCCCCAGCCGCCGCAGCCGGCGAGAACCGAGTTGCCGGTGCTGATCTGGGTGGCCGCGTCGGCGCTTGCCGAAGTGGTGGCGGCGCCGGCGCTGACCACGCCGCCGGTCAGCGCAGTGCTGATGGCGAGGCCCGCGATAACACTCTTGAGCTTGGGCATTGCGTTTTCCCCCTAAAGGTTCGATTGCCCCGTTCTCGACGTCTCCGGATTACCCGGAAACATGTCTTGGACGCCCGCTGAAGAGTCATCCACGAAGTGTCATTTCCGGCGGATGAGCAGGCAAACAGATACGCCTCCATTTTGCTCTGCATTAAGAATCTTATTGCTTGCATTAAACTCCTATCAAATGAAATAACGCGACTTAAGCTGATATGTACCTTTCAGCAACGCCCGGGGACAGGCGGCGACGGTACGGGGCAAGCCCCCCAGGGCGCGCGGGGCAGTGAGCACGCGCCGACAAGGCCGTAAGGGCCTCTGGAGCGGATGCGGGAAACGCCGTCCGTCAGGCGACGTCTACAGGAGCGAGGAGCGCCGCCCAGGCACTGCGAGGGCGGCGGATTTCCTCCAGAGAGGGACCACCATGCGATGGCGGTGCCGCACGAAAGGGCACCGGGTCGGCCGGGCAGCGGGGCAGGCGACCCTGCGGTACACGGATGTCGAACTCCACGCGGGAGGAAGGACGAATCGTCACATAGGGCTCCTCCAGCGGCTTGCCGTTCAGTTCCAGCAGCCCGCCGGTGACGCAGCACTTCACCGTGCTCCCCGGTACGCCGATGACCCGCCCCACGCGCCGCTCACCCGCGACGGTGCCGGCCCGGCCTTCGGGCGTGCGGTAGATGATGATGTCGCCGGTCCGGGGCGCGTAGTCGCCGCCTGGGCTGACAGTCAGGAGCGACCCCATCCTGATCGTCGGTTCCATGGACCCACTCGACATGGTGGCCCGGTAACCGCCGAGGGCCACGTCGACGAGCGCGCAGGCGGAGACGGGCGGCAGGAGCAGGGCGAGGGACAGCGCGGATGAGCGTGTACGAATCACCAGGGGATGTGCCGCAGGTGGCCGGCCAAGGGCCTGGGATGCGCTGGTTCAGGCCGACTTGCGGGTCTTGCGCTTGGCCGGCGCCTTCTCCTCCTCCTTCGACTCCTTCTCCTTGGAGTCCTTCGACTTGCCGGACGCCTTCTTGGGCTTGGCGGAGGAGCCCTCGCGTTCCCGTTTGGCTGCCTCCACGCTGGCCCGCAGCGCCGCCATGAGGTCGACGGCGGGCTTGGCCTCCTCTTCCTCCTGGGCGGGGATGACCTCCTTGCCGGCCACCTTCGCCTCGATGACCTGCTGCAACGCCTCGCGGTAGGTGTCGTGGTACTCGCTCGGGTCGAAGTCCGACTCCATGGTGGTGATGAGGGACTCGGCCATCTTGAGCTCTTGGGGGCGTACCTCGATGTCCTCCTCGAGGAACGGGAAGTCGGGGACGCGGATCTCGTCCGGCCAGAGCATGGTCTCCAGGACGAAGACGCCGTCGCGGACCCGCAGCGTCGCCAGCGACTCGCGCTGGCGCAGGGCCACCTTGACGACGGCGACCTGCCCTGAGCTCTCCAGGGCGTTGCGCAACAGCACGTACGGCTTCGCGCCCTGCGCGTCGGGCTCCAGGTAGTACGACTTGGCGAAGTAGATGGGGTCGATCTGCTCGACGGGCGCGAACTGCAGGACGTCGATCCTGCGCGAGCTGCTCAGCGGCAGGTCCTCGAAGTCCTCGTCGGTGAGCACGACCATCTCGCCGGTGGCCAGCTCGTAGCCCTTGGCGATGTCGGAGTAGGGCACCTCTTCGCCGTCCTGGGTGCAGACGCGCTTGTAGCGGATGCGGCCGCCGTCCTTGCGGTGGACCTGGTGGAAGCTGACGTCCTTCTGCTCGGTCGCGGAGTACAGCTTGACCGGGATCGTGACCAGACCGAAGGAGATCGCACCTTTCCAGATGCTGCGCATGGTCACTCCTCAGCTCTCAACGGCCCACCGTGGGGCACATACCCGTCATGGGGCAAGCAATGCCATACCCGGTCGAACCGATGCTCGCCGTGCCCGGGGAACTACCCTCCGATCGCGACCAGTACGGCCTGGAGGTCAAGTGGGACGGCATCCGCGCCCTCATCCACCTCGACGGCGGGGTGCGGGTGACGGGGAGACACGGCGTCGAGTACACCCGCCGCTATCCGGAGATCTCGGGGTTCGGAATCAAGAACGCGGTGATCGACGGCGAGGTCGTGGCACTCGACCCGCGCGGCAGGCCCAGCTTCATCCGCCTCCAGCACCGCATGCACCTCACCGACCCCGAGCCGGCCGTGCTCAAGCGCTACCCCGTCACGTACCTGCCCTTCGACCTGCTCTATCTCGACGGCATGCCGCTGTTCGACCTGCCGTACCGCGACCGCAGAGCCCTGCTCGACGAGCTGGGCATCGGCGCTCCCCCATACTTTCCCGGCGCGTCCGACCTGCTCACCGCCACCTCTGAACAGGGGCTCGAAGGCGTGGTCGCCAAGCGACTCGACTCCCCCTACCGCCCCGGCGTCCGCTCCCCCTGGTGGGTCAAGGTCAAGAACCTCACCACCCGCGAGGTCGTCATCGGCGGCTGGAAGCCGGGCAAGGGGCGGCGCGCGGGCGGGATCGGCTCGCTGCTCATGGGAGTGTTCACGGAGCGGGGGCTGACGTACGTGGGGCACGTCGGCACCGGCTTCACCGAGCCCGTGCTGGACGACCTGTACGCGATGCTGCGCCCGCTGGAGGTGCCGCACAGCCCCTTCGCGAACCCGGTGCCGTGGCGTAATCGATGGGTTAGGCCCGATCTCGTAGGGGAGGTGGCCTACACGATGTGGACCGACGAACAGCGGTTGCGACACCCCGTGTGGCGTGGCCTGCGCCCCGACAAACTCCCCGCGGAGGTGACGCGATGAAGGTGCCGGTCAAAGTCGACGGGCGCGAGCTGACCCTGAGCAACCTGGACAAGGTCCTCTATCCCGACAACGGGTTCACGAAGGCCGAGATCATCGATTATTACAGCCGCATCGCCCCCGTCCTGCTGCCGCACCTTCAGGGCCGTCCCCTGACCGTCAAGCGCTTCCCCAACGGCGTGACGGGACAGTCCTTCTTCGAGAAGAACGCCCCCGACCACACCCCCGACTGGGTCAGGCGCGTCAACCTGCCCGCGCCCGGCAGCACCAAGAACCGCGAGACCATCGACTTCGCCGTCGTCGAAGACCTGCCCACCCTCGTCTACTACGCCAACCTCGCCGCGCTCGAACTGCACGTTCCCCAATGGCGCGTGGACGACGACGGGCAGGCGCTGCCGCCCGACACGCTGGTGTTCGACCTCGACCCGGGCGCGCCCGCCACCATCGTCGAGTGCACGCGGGTGGCGCTCATGCTGCGCGAGGTGCTGAAGGCCGAGGGGCTGGCCGCGCTGCCGAAGACCAGCGGCAGCAAGGGCATGCAGCTGTACGCGGACTGGGACTGCCGCGAGGAGCCGTCCGCGTACGCCAAGAGGCTGGCCCAGCTTCTGGAGAAGGAGCACCCCGACCAGGTCGTCAGCGTGATGACGAAGAAGGCGCGGCCTGGCAAGGTGTTCATCGACTGGTCGCAGAACAACCCGGCCAAGACCACCGTGGCGCCCTACTCGCTGCGGGCCAAGGACCGGCCGACCGTGTCGACGCCGCTCACCTGGAAAGAGGTGGAGGGCTGCGAACACCCCGACGACCTGGTGTTCACCGCGCCCGACGTACTCGCCAGAGTGGAGAAGCACGGCGACCTTTTCCGCCGGGCGTAGTCTGGTTTCCGTCCGCACCGAGAAGGGGGCCGAAGATGTCGGAGATGGACATTCGCGGGGACGAGGTCCCGTACATCGAAGAAGAGGAAGAGCTGTCGATCGAGACGCCCGAGGCGGACGCGATCGAGCAGCAGCGCGAGATGCTCCAGAACACCGGGCGGCTGCGCCGGGAGCTGCCGCTCGACGTCGACCCCGCCGACGGGGCCGACCAGGACCGCGTGGTGGATCTCGACGAAGACGACTACCGCTGAGCCCCGGCCCGGCGGCGGTGACCTGCGCGAAAGAGGTCGAAGACGGACGGCTGGGGCCGACGCCGGCGGCCGGCCGCACGTAGGATGTCCGCACAGTTCGCTGAGAGACCAATGGAGACCCGCGTGACAGCAACCCCGGATGCCAAGCCCCGGGGCACCCGGCTGCCCCGCCTGGCCCGACGCAGGCAGCTCCTGAGCGCCGCGCAGGAAGTGTTCGTGGAGAACGGCTATCACGCGGCCGCCATGGACGAGATCGCCGACCGGGCCGGGGTCAGCAAGCCCGTGCTCTACCAGCACTTCCCCGGCAAGCTCGAGCTCTATCTCGCGCTGCTCGACCTCCATGTCGACGACATGGTCAACCGCTGCCGCGAGGCGCTGGCCTCCACGCAGGAGAACAAACTGCGCGTGCAGGCCACGTTCAGCGCGTTCTTCGACTTCGTCTCCACCCAGGGCGAGGCGTTCCGGCTGGTCTTCGAGTCCGACCTGCGCAACGTCGCGCCCGTGCGGCAGCGGGTCGAACGGTCGCTGCAGGAGTGCGCGGAGATGGTCAGTGAGCTGATCCAGGAGGACACCGGGTGCACCAGCGACGAGGCCCATCTCCTTGGTGTGGGCCTGGTCGGCATGGCCGAGGTGAGCGCCCGCTACTGGGTCACCACCCACGGCTCCATCCCCAAGGACGCGGCCGAGCAACTCATGGCCCGGCTCGCGTGGCGGGGCATCAGCGGTTTTCCGCGTACGGCATAACCCGTTCGCTGGGCGCGATCATTCGTCGTTTTCGGGGGGCCGAACGGCCACGATGAAAGTGAGCCAGCCCGTCATCTAGGGAGCCACCATGGAAGTCAAGATCGGCGTACGCTCCGTACACCGCGAACTCGTTGTCGAGACCGACCTCTCCGCCGACCAGGTGGAGCAGGAGATCAGAAACGCCCTGTCCGTCGATCGCGGCGGCGTGTTCGCCCTGACCGACGTCAAGGGCAGGCGAGTCGTGGTGCCGGTGGCCTCGCTCGGGTTCATCGAGATCGGGGAGGACGAGTCCCGCCCCGTCGGTTTCGGCGGCACGCTCTAAGTCTGTACGCGAAGGGTACGGCCGCCCGAGCCGTACCCTTCCCCGACTCCATCGCTCGCCGCTCAGCAGGCCGCATGTGCCTGCCGCATCGGGCATGCCGGCAGGCAGGGTGCCTCCGATGCGGTCGGTCCGGTCGCCGGTCAACGGTCCGATGCGGTCGATCCGATTGTCGGGTGACGTCCGGTGTGGTCGGTCGGGGCACCGGGTGGTGGTCAGGTGCGGGGGGAGCGGCGGAACAGGCAACCACGGGGGCGGCGGGGGCGGGGGACACATGCCCGGCCCGGCTCCGCAGCCGGACAGGCCGCGCTCTCCCTTCGCAACACAGCGCGGGATACCCAGCGGTTCGGCCCACATCTCGTCAAGGAACTGCCGTAGCGGCGCGAGGCCCTCATGTCGGCACGGTACAACCCTTCCGCGCCGCGTGCCGCCGGTTAGCGCAACCTCACCTCCCACAAGCCACCCAACCCTCCCGAAACCCCCCACCCGCCCAATCTCCACCACCCTTTCGACCCACTTCCTAGGGGGCGAAGGAAGGCCCACGCGACCGCTTCGACGGTCTCTGGCGTGACGGCGACCCTGCGGGCCTGACTGCGGCGCGCCGGGTCAGATGCCGAGGGCGGCCATGCGTTTGTTGTGGGCCTCCGTGAGTTTGGCGAAGAGACGGGAGATGTCGGCGTGTTCCTCGCCTTGCGACTCCATGAGCAGCAACGCCAGCTCGGGCCGGGCAGAGGCCACCTGCTGGCCCTGGCTCAAAGCCTCGCCCACCAGGCGGCGGGCCCACAGGGCGAGGCGGCCGGCCGCCGTCGGGTCGGCGGCGATGCCGGCCCGCACCCCCTCCACCGCGAAGCGGGAGCGTTCCTCGTCCACCAGCACCTCGTCGACCAGGGAGGCGATCGACGGGTCGAGGTGGCGGGCGGCCTCCCGGTAGAAGTCGAGCGCGATGCCCTCCCCCACGTACGTCTTGACCAGCGCCTGCAGCCAGTCGGCCGGCCGGGTCTGTGCGTGCCAGGCGTCCAGCGCGTCCACGAACGGCGACATGGCGTCGCCGGGATCGGCCCCGAGCTCGGCCAGCCGGTCGCGCAGGAGGCGGAAGTGGGCGTACTCGGTGACGGCCAGCTCGCTGAGCGCCGCGCGGTCGGCCAGCGTGGGTGCCAGCGAGGCGGCGTCCTCGGTCATGCGGGCGTACGCACTGAGCTCCGCGTACGCCAGCACACCGAGCAGGTCGACGACTCCAGGAGACTCCTTCATGCAAGGCAGCGTACTTCGGCCAAATCTCGGGAACATACGCAAGCTCTGTCAGCGTTGTGGTATCGAGTACACTGCTCTGTGAAAGTGCGACCGCACTGTGTTGCTTCGGGTTGATGACCCGATAACCCCCGATTCCCCGGGTGCGCGGTCGCTGATGACGCGAGAGGGCTGGCTCTACCGCGAGGACCCACGACACGGGGGCTGTTTTCCGCCCGTCGGTCCCGGCAGGCCCGCCTTCATTTGAGACTGAGGCAGGCCACGCTGACGACTTTCCGAGACCTCGGAGTCACACCAGAGATCGCCGATGCCCTCGAGACCGAGGGCATCGTCACACCGTTCCCCATCCAAGAGATGGCACTCCCGCTCGCGCTGAGCGGCCAGGACCTGATCGGTCAGGCACGCACGGGCACGGGAAAGACCTACGCGTTCGGCATCGCGATGCTGCAGAGCATCGGCAAGCCGCGCAAAAACCGCAAGAAGCCCCGCGGGCTGGTCGTCGTACCGACCCGCGAGCTGGCCGTGCAGGTCAGCGAAGACCTCGTGACCGCCGCGGGCAAGCTCGGCTCCCGAGTCCTGACCGTGTACGGCGGCCGCGCGTACGAGCCGCAGATCGAGGCGCTCAAGGCCGGCGTCGACGTCATCGTCGGCACGCCGGGCCGGCTGCTCGACCTGGTCAAGCAGAAGCACCTCGACCTGAGCCAGGTCACCTCGCTCGTGCTCGACGAAGCCGACCGGATGCTCGACCTGGGCTTCCTGCCCGACATCGAACGCATCTTCAAGCTCATCCCGGCGCAGCGGCAGACGATGCTGTTCTCGGCCACGATGCCGGGCGAGATCGTCGCGCTGTCGCGCAAATACCTCAACCGTCCGACGCACGTACGCGCGGAGATGGAGAGCGGCGAGGGCGAGACCACGCCGCAGGTACGCCAGATCGTGTGGCGCACGCACCGGATGGACAAGATCGAGATCCTCGCCCGCCTGCTGCAGGCCGATGGCCGCGGGCTCACGATGGTCTTCTGCGAGACCAAGCGGGCCTGTGACATGGTCGCCGAGCAGCTCGACACGCGTGGTTTCGCGGTCGCGGCCGTCCACGGCGACCTCGGTCAGGGCCAGCGGGAGCAGGCGCTGCGGGCGTTCCGCAACGGCAAGATCGACGTGCTGGTCGCCACCGACGTGGCGGCGCGCGGCATCGACATCGACGACGTCACCCACGTGGTCAACTACGACTGCCCCACCGACGACAAGACCTACGTGCACCGCATCGGCCGCACCGGCCGGGCCGGGCGCACGGGCATCGCGGTCACGTTCGTGGAGTGGGAGGAGCTGACCCGCTGGAAGATGATCAACCAGATGCTCGGCCTGGAGTTCGCGGAGCCCGAGGAGACCTACTCGACCTCGCCTCACGTCTACTCCGAGCTCACCATCCCCGAGGGCACCAAGGGCGTGCTGCCGCACGCCAGCCGGTCGCGGGCGGGGTTGTCGGCCGAGCGCATCGAGGACCTCGGGGAGACCGGCCGGACCCGTACGCGTGGCGGGCGGCGCAGGGACGAGCGCGAGGAGCGTCCCGCCCGTACGCCGCGCCAGCGCCGCCGTACGCGCGGTGGCAAGGAGCTGGCAGAGACCGCATCCGTCGACAGGCCGGAGGTCGAGCCCGTGAACACCCCCGTGAACGACTCGGTGAGCAGCCCCGTGAACGACAACGCGGAGGAGACTCCGGCGATCTTCACGACGGACGAGATCGAGGCCGCGGGCGAGTCCAGGCGCGCACGTACGCGCAGGGGCGCCGCCTCCACGGCCATCGAGCAGGCGCTCGCCGACGCCCCGGAGGCGCCGGCCAGGCGCACCCGGGTCCGTCGCAGCGCCGCCGAGGCGGAGGAGGTGGCGGAGGCGCCCAAGGAGGCGCCCAAGCGCACCCGCGTACGCCGTCCCGCCGAGACGGTCGCCGAGGAGGCGGAGGCGCCGGCGCGGCGCACGCGGGCCCGCAGGGTCGCCGCCGAGCCGGAGACGGTCGAGGCCGCTGCGCCGGTCGCCGAGCCGTCCGGGTCGCGTGAGGCTTCCCGGCAGGTCGCTCCCGCGAGCGAGCCGGTGCGGGAGCGCCCGCGTGAGGCCGCCCGCGAGCAGGTGCAGGAGCGCAGGGCCGCGCCCGAGTGGTCCGACCCCGAGCCGAGCTTCATGGCGACGCCGCCGGCCCCGGCACCGCGTAACGAGCCGGAGCGGATCATCCCGCCGAGCCCGTTCACGGTGATCTTCCAGTCACCCGACCTGGCCACGGACGACGACGACATCGCGCCGTCGGCCGCGACCGAGCGCAAGCAGCAGCGCCGCCAGCCCCGTGGCGGCGGTGGCGGCGGCAACCGCCGCCGCGCCGGCTGACCCGCACGCACCGAGGAAGGCGCGCACCCACAGCAAGGGTGCGCGCCTTCCCCGCGTCCGGGTCCAGGAGGGGCGTGTGTGGGGCTGTGGGGGACACTGGCGCGTCCGGGGCGGTCAGCGGTGGGTGGAAGGGCTCTCAGGGCTGTGGCGGGCTGTGGGGGCGTTTCAGGAGCGGGTACGGCACCTTTCGTCCTAGCGGGGCGATCCGGGCATTCGACGCAAGCGGTCAGGACTCGCACCGGCGTCATCGGCATGCCGGTGTCGAGGCGCTGACCTCTGGGTATTGTTGCCCCACGTGAGTACGCCGCGATTCCTCGACCTGCCTCCTGGCGTTGCACCACAGAAGATCGAGACGCCACAGGGCACGTTCGCGGCCCTGGAGGCGGTGCCGGTCAGTGGTGTGGTTGAGCGCTGGCCCGCGCTCCTGGTCCCCGGGCTGACGGGCAGCAAGGAGGACTTCATCGCGGTCTTGATGACGCTGGCCCAGTCGGGCCGCCGGGTGGTGGCGATCGACCTGCGCGGCCAGTACGAGACCCCGGGCCCCGACGACCCGGCCGCCTACACGTGCGCGGCCCTGGGTGCCGACGTCGACGCGCTGGCCCAGGTGGTGGGCGACGGCGACCCGGTCCACCTGGTGGGCCACTCGTTCGGCGGCCTGGTGGCGCGGGAGGCGGTGATCGACGGGCGCACGAAGTTCGCCTCGTTCACGCTGATGAGCTCGGGCCCCGGCCCGATCGAGGGCAGGCGGGCCAACGCCGGCAAGAAGATCATGGAGGAGGCCCCGACGCTGGGCCTCGAACACGTGTGGCGCTCCAGGTTCGAGCCTGAGGCGCTGGCCGACGACGTGCCCGACGACATCGTCGACTTCCTGCGCAAGCGGCTGCTGGCCAACTCCCCCGTCGGGCTGTCGCGCATGGCCGAGCAGGTGCTGACGACGCGCGACCGTACCGACGAGCTGCGCGAGATCGAGATCCCCACGCTGGTCCTGTACGGCGAGCACGACGACGGCTGGCCCCCCGACGCGCAGTCGGACATGGCGGCCCGGCTCGGCGCCGACTGCGTGGTCGTGCCGGGCGCGGTGCACTCCCCCGCCGTCGAGGCGCCGGAGACGACGGCGGCGGCGCTGGTCAGGTTCTGGAACGCGGCCGAGAAGCACTTTTTGGACACCAGGTCCAGCGCCGTGTAATCCTTCGTTCACTATGACCGACCTCGTCGTTCAGCCGCCGCAGAGCGCGACCTGGCAGGTGCATCTCGACCGGTCGATGTGGGTGGGCGGCGTACGCGGCCTGATGCTGCAGGCGCTGCACCCGCTGGCGATGCTCGGCGTCTGGCAGAACTCGAACTTCCAGGACGATCCGTTCGGACGGCTGCGGCGCACGGCCGACTTCGTGGGGCGGGTGACGTTCGGCAGCCCTGAGGAGGCCGACGAGATCGGCCGCCGGGTGCGCGGCATCCACAGGACGCTGCGCATCCGCGACCCCGAGACGGGCAAGGCGCACCGGGTGGACGATCCCGAACTGTTGCTGTGGGTGCACTGCGCGGAGGTGTCGTCGTACCTGGAGGTGGCCAGGCGCGGCGGGCTCGGGCTCACCGAGCGGCAGGCCGACCGCTACCTGCGCGAGCAGCGCACGAGCGCCGGGTACGTGGGCCTGCACCCCGAGGACGTCCCGGGCTCGTGCGCGGAACTGGCGGCCTACTTCAAGCAGGTACGCCCTCAGCTGCGGGTGACGCCGGAGGCGGTGTCGGCCGTGCGGTTCCTGCTGTGGCCGAAGCTGCCGCGCGAGCTGCGCCTGCTGTCACCCGGTAAGCCGGTCTACTTCCCGTTCGGCGCGCTGTGCTACTACACGCTGCCCGACTGGGCCAGGCGGATGTACGGCCTGCTGCCCGAGGTGCCGCAGGCCACGGTGACGGCCGCGCTGAAGGCGTTCAGGCTGGGGCTGAACTCGCTGCCCGAGCCCGTGCACGACCTGGCCTTCATGCCCGCCACGCGCCGCATGCTGCGGGGCGCGCGCGAACGCCTCGGCGCGGCGGGCTACGACGTCGGCAAGGGACTCAAGGGCCTCGCCGACCCCCGCCGCTGGCCGAAGACCGCCGCCTGAACCGGCCGTACGCACAGCGGCGGCACAGCGGCGGCACAGCGGCGGCACAGCGGCGACACAGCGGGCGGCGGCCGGTCATTCGGCGAGACCGTCCCAGGGCTGGCGATCGGGCCCGGCCGCCTGGCCCTCGGGGCAGTGGCGGCGGAAGTCGCACCAGGAGCAGATGGGCCCGGGATTGGGCGCGAACAGCTTGTCGACGTCGGCGGGCACCTGCGCGGGCCCGACCGGCTGCCGGTCGGCGGGCGCGCGCCGGGCGCCCTGCGGCGTGGCGACGGCCTCGCGGTAGCGGTCGTCGGCCTCGGCGGCCTCCATGGCCACCTCTTCCGCGCGCGCGATGTGGCGGGCCAGCGACTCGTCGGTGTGGCGCCACTCGACGATCTCGCCCGTGGGCAGGTGGTGCAGCTCGACCGTGCGGCACGGGGTGCGCATCATGGTCGACGCGGCCACGGCGTAGGTGGCCAGGGCCAGCGAGGAGCGGGCGTCGTCCTGGGTGAGCGGGCGGCGGCCGGTCTTGTAGTCGACGACCACCAGCTCGTCACCGCGCCGGTCGAGCCGGTCGATGCGGCCGGACAGCGCGATGACCTTGGTCCGCGTGGCGACCGTGCGCTCGACGCCGACCGGGTCGTCCGAAGGATCCAGAGTCGCGACATATCCGGACACGAGGTCGCGGGCCCTGCCCAGCCACCGCCCCGACTGCTCGGCGTCCCTGAACCCCTCGGTGATCCACCCGTTCGTGAGCAGGACGGCGGCCGTCAGCGGCGTGCGGCGCTCGTACGGCTCGCGCCACCACCCCGCCAGCGCGTTGTGGACGCTCGCGCCCACGCTGTTGTGCGCCCACGCCGGGCCCTTGGAGGGCTGCGGCCGGTCCAGATAGGTGAACCGGTAGCGGCGGCGGCAGTCGAGCCAGGTGTTCAACCGCGACGGCGTGCACGAATAGAGCCGCCGCGGCATCCCTTCGAGCGGAAGCTGCCCCTGCACCTAGTCGTCGCCCGGGTTGAGCGAGATGCCGGAGATCTTGGTGCCGTCGCTGAGCGGCCCCTCGCTCTCGGTCTCGGTGGTGCTCCTGGTCAGCGAGCCGGACACCCAGTCGTCGAAGTGCGGCTCCAGGTCGCCGACCGTGACCTCGTCACCGTGGGCGGGCAGCACCCGCGTCTCGGCCGGCAGCGTGAACAGCCGCCCGCCGATCGAGGTGAGCTGGTCGGCCAGGGCTGGGTATTCGCCGCCCAGCTTGCCGGGACCGTCGGCCTGCAGGGCCTTGCCGGTGAAGACGGCCTTGAGACCCTCGGAGTAGAGCGACACGCCGCCGGGCGTGACTCCGGGCGTCTCCATGACGTCGAGCTGAACGTCGGCCACCTCGAAGATGCCGTCGTCCTCCATGTCGATGTCGGGCCAGGTCTCCCGCCAGGTCTCCCGCCACAGGGGCTTGTCCTTGGGGTGCAGGGCCACCACGGCCTCGTCCCTGCTGGCCACCTCGATGGCCGCGGAGACGTGGTCGGGCAGGCCCGCCGTGCAGATGACGGCGAGCACCTCGCGCTCGCCCACCTGCTCCAGGATCTTCTCGGCGTCACGCGCCGCGTCGATGACGATGACCTCGTCGTCGTCACCCACGATCCACGTGTTGTTCTCGACCTTGTGCTCGGTGCCGTCGATCTCGACGACACCCTCGGTCACCACTCGCTCGATACGCGCTGTCACGCCTCCGAACTCTAGCCCGTCTGCCTGACAGAGCGAATCTCGATCGCGCGTCCTAATCCTCAAGTCTGGGTGAGAACGCTCCGAACGGCACATCCAGGTCGTGGTCACGGGCGTCGATCAGGGACAGCTCGGCGAGCGCGATCACGCATCCGGCGTCGGCCGGCCAGGCGATGGCCCACAGCCAGTTGCCCATGGCCTCGCCCGCGTACACGGCGCGGTCGTCCTGGCCGTCCACACACCACAGTGCGGTGGGATGGCCGAGTACGGCGATCTTCGCGTTGGGCGGCCCCGCGTCGAACCCCTCGCCGGGGTCGGGCCCGTCGAGGCCGGCGAACCCCGCGCCGATGCCGACGCCCGGCTCCTCGGCGACGATGAGCAGGTCGGCGGGCCCCTCCATCAGCGAGGGCCCGCTCAGCGCCACCAGACTGGCGCGCCCTCCCGTACGCTGATCGCCCACCTCCCCGAACCCCGTCACCAGCCACCCGGCCGGCAACGGCCAGGGCAGCCACACGGGCACGACCGAGCTCTTGCGGATCGCCTCCAGCGCGGTGCTGGTCGGCGGCCACGGAGGCTGGTACGGCAGGACGTCACCGTGCGTAACGCATCGATACGCACTCGACCAGGCGCTCGGCCCGTGAAGCGGGCCAAAACACCGCGGGCAGGTTGGAGCCGCTCTCACAAGTACCCACGGTGCTTTCTCCGGTACGGCCCCGTCAAGGCCGCTCCTCGTTATCGCGTCGTAATCTTGGTCATGTGCGCGTAAATTGTGTCGGAGCGATCATTTTCGATGACTCTGACCGGCTGCTGCTCGTCCAGCGCGGTCATCCGCCCGGCATGGGGTCGTGGTCGATCCCCGGCGGCCGTCTGGAGCCTGGCGAGACGGACGAGGCGGGGCTGCGGCGCGAGGTGCTGGAGGAGACCGGGCTGCACGTGCGGGTGGGCCGCCTGGCCGGCACGGTGGAGCGGCCTGGGCCCGGCGGGGTGACGTACGTGATCCGCGACTATCTCGCCACCGTCGCCGGTGGCGTCGCCACGGCCGGTGACGACGCCGCGGACGTGCGCTGGTGCGGCCGCTCCGACCTGGCGCGGCTGCCGCTGACCGAGGGCCTGCTTGAGTCGCTGACCGAGTGGGACGCGCTCCCCCGGCTGTGATCCACTACCTGCTGGACGTGAGGCTGGAGGTCCACAGGATGAGGTGGTCCGCGTCGTACGTCGTGGACCGCCCGAGCGCCACCACCTCCGTGCCCGCCACCGCCACCGCCGACAGCCACTGCGCGCCCTGACCGGCCAGCCGGTCCTTGGTGAGCTCCATGCGGCTCCAGGCCAGCCCGTCCTGGGACGTCCAGGCCGCGCTGTCGCCCTCGCCCTGCGTGCCGTGCCAGCCGACCGCCACCAGGCCCTCGTCGGCCGCCGCGAGGTCGTAGACGCCGGCCGCGCGCTCGGCGGGCAGCCAGGTGGTCTGCCAGCTCTCGCCGTCGTCGTCGGAGACCGCCGCGAACGCCCGGCGCGCGCCGTCGGCCGGCGCCGTGCCGATCGCGACAAGCTTGCCCTGGTGCACCACGACCCGCCGGAGCCCCGCCGAAGTGGCGCCGGGTGGCGCCGCGGGCTCGCGGGCCCGCCAGTTGAGTCCGTCTTCCGAGTGCCAGACCACGGCGTCCTCGCGGTCGCCCGTCCCCTTGCCGCCGACCGCCACGAACCCGTCGCCGACCGCGGCCACGTCGTGGATGCGGACGCCGGCTCCGCCCTGTGGCAGCTTCTCCGAGCGCGTGTACTTGCGCGTGTCGGGCGTGAACCACATCGCCGCGCCGGTCACGCCCGCCTGGTCGCGCGCCTCACCGGCCACCACGTAGCCCTTCTTGCCCGCGGTGACGACGCGGGTCTGCAGGTAGGGGTCGTTCTGGGGGCGGGCCAGGTCGCCCCTGACGTCGACCCGCTTCCAGTTCTCGCCGTCCTGCGAGGTGACGAGGAGGGGATCGGTGAGCGAGACGTTCGTCTGGGTGCCGCCGACGGCGAGCCAGCCGCGGGCGCCGCGGGCGACGTCCTCCAGCGTCTGCCTGCCGGGGCCGCCCAGGCTCATCGACTTCCAGCTCTGCCAGTTCCTGATCGTCCACAGGCCGGCGTCGCCCGAGGCCGAGCCGACGGCGACGTACCTGCCGTCGTGCGCGGCCAGCGCGTTGGTCTCGCGGGCCATCCTGGTCAGGCCCTCGACGTCGCCGAGGCCTACCTGCGTGGCGGACCCGCGCTGCGGCGCGGCCATGAGCACGAGCTGGTTGTCCACGTCGGACGCCGCCCGGTCGCCGCCCGCGAACAGCGTGCCGCCCTCCGCGATCGTGAACCCCCGCAGCGTCGCCCCCGTCAGGTCGCCGAGGTCGGCCCGCTTGTCCCAGTCGCGCCCGTCCGAGCTGGTCAGCACCGAGTAGCCGCCGATGCCGGCCGGCGCGATGGCCGCCACGCCCGACGGGTACGCGATCAGCGACTCCACGCCGGTGCTCGCGGCGTCCAGCCCGCGGATGGAGCCGCACTGCGACCACTGCGCGCCGGTCGGCGAGCAGTAGACGCGGACGTCCCCCTCGACCGTCCGCCGCCGCGTCGGCACCAGCACGAACCGCTTGGGCAGTGCCGCCACCGTGCCCGCCCGTGGGTCGGCCGCCTCGGGGAGCTGGAAGCCGGTCGCCTGCCAGGCGCGACCGCCGTCGGCCGATCGGAGCACCCGCGATCCCTCGCCGTCCGCGGGTACTCCGATGGCCACGACCGTGTCGCCCCTGGCCACCACGGCCCTGAGCTCACGGACGCCTGGCTCGCTCAGCTCGGCGCGCTCCCAGGCGGCGCCGTCGGCCGAGCGCCATGCCGCCGGGGCCGTGCCTCCATCAGGGCCGCCGCCGGCGCCCCTTGTGCGGCCTACCGCGACGAAGCCGGACTTCGTGCGCGCGATGTCCGCGATCTGGTCGCCGTCCCTGAACGCGCCGAGGCGCGACGACGGCACGGCCGTCCAGCTGTAGCCGTCGGTGCTGGTCCACAGGCCGCGCTCGCCGGTGGCCTCGTCGCCGCCGCTGGCCAGCCAGCGCCCTTCGCCGCCGACGACCCTGCGTACGGTCGGGGTGGCCGAGGTGCCGTTGACCTGGCCGAGCTGCCAGCGCTTGCCGCCGTCGGGCGAGAACAGGAAGAGCGGGCGCGGGGTCGGGCTGGTCGTGTCGCTGCCGACCGCCACCACCGCCTTGCCCACCGAGGCCATGTCGTTGAGCTTCTGGTTGACGCCGTCGCCTGCGGCGGGGACGGTGAACAGCTCGTCGCCCGAGCGTCCCGTGCCCGCCTCCAGGCGCAGCGCGGGGGCCTCGTCGCCGGCCCGCTGCCACACCAGCACGCCGGTGGCCACCAGCATGGCGGCGGCCACGGTGAGCACGACGGGGACGGCCCTGCTGCCCCTGCGCACCGGCCCCGCGCGGCGGACGGCGGACGGCGCCGGGCCCCTGTGGTGGCGTCCGCCCTGCGGACGTGCGGGGCCGGCCGCGACCAGCAGGTCGGGACGGGTCGGACGGCCCGCCGGTGGGCGGCCCACGCGCCGCACCTCTTCCTCGCCGCTCTCCTGCTCGGGCGGGGTGTCGCGCGACGGGATCGGATAGACCAGCCGGTACGGCGGCGGCTCACGGTCCGCACGAGCACCGGCCTCGCCGGTGGAAGGCGGCGGACGGTCCACACCCCGCGCCTCGCCGGCGGAGAGCGGCGGACGGTCCTCACCTCGCGTCTCCCCTCGCCCCTGGGCGGGAGCGTCCTGGGTGGGAGCGTCCCGGGCGGGAGCCTCCTGAGCGGGAGGGTCCTGGACGGGCACGCCGGGGGCCGCCGCCAGCGGCTGCGTGACCTCACCCGGGCGGCTCTCCTGGCCTGGCTGCTCCCTGCTGAGCGGGCCGCCGGCGACCAGTTTGTCCGGCCGGTTGACGACCCGGCGCGGCCGGCGGCGCGGCTCCACGTGCGGCTCCACGTGCGGCTCCACGCCGGGCTCGGCCGTCGGCGAGCTGTACGGCCGCCGTCCCTTGGGCGGCTCGGGCTCCTCGTCGGGGATGGGGGCGGCGAAGGGCGGCATGCCCCACGGAGAGGCCAGGGGCAGCCCTCTGGCCCGATCGTCGGTGGGACCGGGCGGCGAATGGCTGATCCTGGGCTCTTCGGCAGGCGGCTGGGGGTCGGACGATCCCTCGGTACGGGGCTCGTCGTCTTCCGGCGATCGCCGTGGCGGTTCGCTGGGGCCGGAGGCCACGCGCCGTACCTCCTAGTCGGACTAGTCGTACAGGTCGTTCCAGGCCGCTGTCGCGGACCGTTCCAGGGAGGTCCGGGCGGGAGCCCTCGCCGTCCCTGACAGCATCCAGACCAGCATGACTCAGCCGGAATAGCGAGACCTCTCTAGCGAGATTCCCCGCACCTTCCGCCCGATTTATTGCGAAATAGTGCCAACCGACCGCTTTTTGGCTAGATACATCACACCAAACGCATACACCCCGAGCTGCACCACGGTTCCCGCCAACGCCTGCCACGGCACCGGCGTCTTCGCCTGATCCAGGGCGTCCTGGAGCTGGCCCGCGGCGGCGCTCATGCTGAAGGCGATGACGTTGTTGAGCACGTGCAGCGCGATCGCCGACTCCAGCCCTCCGGTACGCACGCTCAGCCACCCCATGACCGCCCCGAACGCGAACACGTCGACCAGCCCGGCCCACGAATAGCCGTGCACCGAGGCGAACAGCACCGCCCCGATGAGGATCGACCAGACGGGGTTGCGCACGTGGGCGCCGACGGCCTGGATGAACCAGCCGCGGAACATGTACTCCTCGGCCGCCGCCTGGAAGGGCACCAGCAGCACGATCACGACGAGCAGCGGCAGGAAGACGTCCCATCCGGCCCAGCCGAACAGCTCGGTGTCCAGGCCGGCCGTGGACAGCACGGCGTACTGCGCGAGCTGCCCGAGCACCATCGCCAGCAGCCCCAGCGCCGCGCAGCTCAGCAGCCACGTCCAGCGCAGCCGCCCGGCCACGGACGACAGCGTCCCAGGAGGGCGCCGCTGGACGAGCGCGGCCGTGCCGAACACCAGCGGCAGCACGAGCGCGAGCCCGAGCAGCGTCATGGCCAGCCCGGTGGGCGTGCCCTTCGGCACTCCGTTCGGCAAGAACGGCTGCGGCAGGCCGAACAGGACCGTCACGACCGAGAACGCGAGGACCACCAGGACATTGATGATCACGAACCCGAAGCCCACGATCAGCGTGCCGACGATCGCCTGCCAGAGCCGCGTCACCGGGGTCCGCGCCAGGTGGTCGTAACGGGCTCCGCGCGGGGTCGGCAGGAACCAGGACGGCTGCGGAGGCGGATACGGATGGCCACTGTGTGGAAATTGGGGCCCTGGTTTCTCCTGCATCTCCCTATTCTGTCCGTCCCATGCGCAATAGTTCACAGACGGGGCCGAAATTTAGGCGGATGCTCGGAGCCATAGACATTTCGACCCTGGGAGCAGTCCATGTCGTCAAGGCTGGGACCTGTCATCACCCTCACGGCGGGCGCGGTGCTCGCCGTGGGGCTGGGTGTCGCCAGCATCACCGCGGCACCGGCGGCGCAGGAGGCCGCCGATACGCGTACGAACACCGCCGCCGAGGCGCCCGCCGCCGAAGCGAGCGCACCTGAGGAGAGCGCCGCCCCGGCGTCGCCCTCCCCCACGGCCACCGAACCGAAGAAGATCGAGAAGGCCGACTACGGCGGCCGGGTCAAGGGCAACGGCGCCCTCATCGCCATCTCCATCAGGAACGGCAAAGCCGTCGGCTACTTCTGCGACGGCCGTACCGAGGCCTGGTTCAAGGGCTCGGGGACGGTCGGCGAGCTGCGGCTCAAGGGCGTCGCCAACGCCCGTTCCACGGTCAAGGCGGAGCTGGGCGGCGGACGGGCCGAGGGCACGGTCACGGTCGCCGGCAAGCGCTGGGCCTTCGAGGCCCCCACCGTGGAGAAGCCGTCGGGCCTCTACCGGGCCACCGCCATCGTCAGGGGCGCGCGGTTCCGGGCCGGCTGGATCATGGTCAAGAACCCGGCCGGCGGCTACGACCAGGTCGGCGCCGCGTTCGCGGGCGAGGAGCAGCTCGATGTCCCCGAGCTCGACAGCGCGCAGCCGACCGCCCCCATCACGGTCGAGGGCACGACCGTCTACCCCGAGGACGCCGACTCCTTCGTCGAGGAGATGCGATGACCGCCATCCCCCAGCGGCCCTCCCGCGGCCTGAGCCCGTTGCTGGTGCCGCTGCTCGCGGGCGGCCTCGTGGTGCTCGCGCTCGGCGTGTACGGCCGCGCGCACACGCCGACCGGCTTCGCGGTCGGCGTGGCCGGCTTCTCCGGCGCGCTGACGATGAAGGTGTGGCTGACGACGGGCGCCTTCGTGCTCGCGATCGTGCAGGTCGTCTCGGCGCTGTCGATGTGGGGCAGGCTCGGGGTCACCATCCCGCCCGGCGTGCACCGCTGGTCGGGACGGCTGGCGTTCCTGCTCACGATCCCGGTCGCCTTCCACTGCCTGTACGCGCTCGGCCTGCAGTACGACGTGCCGCGGGTGCTCGCCCACTCGCTGCTCGGCTGCTTCTTCTACGGCCTGTTCACCGCGAAGATGCTGGCCCTGCCCAAGCAGGGCACGCCGGGCTGGACGCTGCCGGTCTTCGGCGGGCTGGCGTTCACGGCGCTGGTCGGGCTCTGGCTGACCTCGTCGTTCTGGTTCTTCACCGCCATCGGCATCAAGGTGTGAACCGTTTCGTCCTGCTCAACCCGGCCGCCCGCCCCTTGGCGGCCACGACGAGCGCCATCTTCCTGCTGGCCTCGTCGATCATCTCGTCGCCCAGCATGACCGCGCCGCGCTTCTCCACGGTGGTGTAGTGCTCGTACGCCTCCAGGATGAGCTCGGCGTGGTCATAGTCCTCCTGCGACGGCGAGAACACCTCGTTAGCCGCGTCGACCTGCGAGGGGTGCAGCACCCACTTGCCGTCGAAGCCCAGCGCCGCGGCGCGCATCGCGACCCTCCGGAAGCCGTCGACGTCCTTGATCTGCAGGTAGGGGCCGTCGATGACCTGCAAATCGTGCATCCTCGCGGCCATCAGCAGCCGCATGAGGATGTAGTGGTAGGCGTCGCCCTCGGCGTAGCCGGGCGGCTGCTCGCCGACGACGAGCGTGCGCATGTTGATGGAGGCCATGAAGTCGGCCGGGCCGAACACCAGCGTCTCCAGCCGCTTCGACGACCCGGCGATGGCGTCGGCGTTGACCAGGCCGCGGGCGTTCTCGATCTGCGCCTCGATGCCGATGCGGCCGACCTCGTACCCCATGGTCTTCTCGATCTGGGTGAGCAGCGTGTCGAGCCAGACGACCTCGGTGGGGTCCTGCACCTTCGGCAGCATGACGCAGTCGATGAACTCCCCCGCCCCCTCCACGACCTCGATCACGTCGCGGTAGGTCCACTGCGTGGTCAGGTCGTTGACCCTGACCACCCGCGTCTTGCCGGACCAGTCGCCCTCGCGCAGGGCGGCGACGATGTTGACCCGCGCCTCCTCCTTGGCGAGCGGGGCGACGGAGTCCTCCAGGTCGAGGAAGACCTCGTCCACGGGCAGGGTCTGGGCCTTCTCCAGGAACCGCGGATTGCTGCCTGGCACGGCGAGCACCGAACGTCGTGAGCGCATTGGTAGTCAGGGGCGCGGTGCCGTGAAGGCCCGGTTCCCCATCCCCCTTTCAATTCCGTACGTGCGGTTTTCCCGCATACGGCTTACCGAT
>NZ_JBEXLH010000049.1:0-66916 GCF_040609855.1 Nonomuraea sp. NPDC004580
GCTGCGTGGCGGCGGCGAGCGCGGCGCCCTCGGCGGCGCCGGCGTCGTGCGCGGCGGGGTGGATGAAGACCTCGTCGAACTTTCCTGAGCGCAGGATCACGCCGTTGAGGCTGCTGTTGTGCGCGACGCCGCCGACGAAGCACAGCTTCGTCAGTCCGGTGTAGTCGGCCCAGTAGCCGAGCACGTGCATGGCGATCCGCTCCAGCGTGCGCTGCACGCCCGCCGCGAAGTCCATGTGCTCGCGGGTGAAGTCCTGGCCCTTTCTGCGCGGGACGAAGCCGTTGACGAAGAACGCGCCGGTGATCGGCCGCAATTCGAAGTCGCCGCCGCTCTTCAAGGTGTAGAGGGAGTCGAAGATGTCGCGGTGGACGTTCGCGTCGCCGTACGGCGCGAGCCCCATGACCTTGTACTCGTCGCCCATCCGGTAACCGAGCAGATGGGTCGCCGCCTCGTAGAACTGCCCGAGCGACTTGTCGATGCCGTACGTCGCGAGCGGCTCCAGCCCGCCGCGCCCGCCGCGGAACACGGTCGTCGAATGCATTTCGCCGCGCCCGTCCATGACGACGACGAGCGCGTCCTTCATTCCCGAGCGCAGGAAACAGGACGCGGCGTGCGACACATGGTGTTCCGCGTACACCAGCCGCTCGGCCGGGAGTTCGATGCCGAATTCCGCGCCGAGATGGTCGGTGATGAGTTCCCGCGAATAGCGGATGGGCGCTTCCGGATGCTGGAGATACAGCTCGTGCAGTGCCCGGTCGACGAAGATCTCCTGGAAATAGTGGCCGACGGCGTCGATCTGCGACGGCGTCACACCGGCCAGGTCAAGGCAGGCGCGAATCGCCTCGGTCGGGAATTTGGTGGTCTTCTTGATGCGGTTGAACCGCTCCTCCTCCACCGCCGCGATGGTTTTGCCGTCCCGGATCAGGCAGGCTGCCGCGTCGTGGAAGAAATCGTCGTTCATGCGGGACGCGAGATCGACGTCCCCGTCGGAAAAGTTTCCACTGAGCCCCAGTACCAGCATGCCCGTCACGGTAACCGTTGTTTCCCGCCGTGTCGCCGGGCGACATCTCCGGTCGGCACACCTCGGTGAAAGGGCATTCAGCGGCCGCCCGGAGCCTATTTTCGCGGGACGGCGCGTTCAACCGCCTCCGCACCCCGGTTGAACGCAGACGGACGGCGAGCGACCCGGATAAAGTCGGCGCCCGGCAATCACTGCGGCGTCACTCCGAGAATGGGGTTTCCCGGTGTTTCCCACGCACATGCTGCTGCTGGATCTCGCGCTCGTCGTGGTGCTGGCGAAGGTCATGGGCGGGCTCGCCCGCCGGCTCGGTCAGCCCGCCGTCGTGGGCGAGATCGTGGCCGGCGTCCTGCTCGGCCCCACCCTGCTCAGTCCCGCCGTCACGGCCGTGATCTTCCCCGTCGAGGTGCGGCCGGTGCTGAGCGCGCTCGCCGGGGTCGGGGTGGCGCTGTTCATGTTCGTCGTCGGCACCGAGCTGGACGTGGGCGCGCTGCGGGGTGGCGGCCGGGTGACCGTGTGGACCTCGCTGTTCGCCACGGCGGTGCCGCTGGCGCTGGGCGCGCTGCTCGCCGCGACGCTGCTCGCGGGGCATCAGAGGGGGTCGGCCGCCGGGTTCGTGCTGTTCTTCGCGGTGGCGATGTCGGTGACCGCGTTCCCCGTCCTCGCGCGGATCATCGCCGACCGCGGGCTCACCGGCACCCGGATGGGCTCGACCGCGCTGGCCTGCGCGGCCGTCTGCGACGTGCTGGCCTGGGCGCTGCTCGCGCTGGTGGTCGCGCTCGCCACCGGCGCCCGCCTCCAGTGGTGGCTGCTGCTGCTCGTGCCGTACGTCGTCGTGATGGTCACGCTCGTGCGCCCGCTGCTGCGCCGCGCGGCCCGGCTGCGCAGGAGCGGCGAGGCGGGCGGCGGGCTCTTCTTCGCGGTCGTGCTGGCGGGGCTGCTGCTGTCGGCCGCGTTCACCGACTGGCTGGGGCTGCACTACATCTTCGGGGCGTTCCTGTTCGGCGTGCTGCTGTCCACGTCCGGCGGCGACGAGGTGCGCGCGTGCGTCATCCGGCGGGTCGAGCCGCTGTGCGGGACGCTGCTGCTGCCCGTCTACTTCGTGATGGCGGGGCTCACGATCGACCTGTCGGGGCTGAGCGCGGGCGAGTGGGGAGAGCTGGCCGTCATCCTGGTCACGGCGGTGACCGCCAAGTTCGCCGGCGCGTACGCGGGCGCCCGCATCGGCGGCCTGGACGCGCGGGGCGCGGTCACCCTCGGGGCGCTGCTGAACACGCGCGGGCTGACGGAGCTGGTCGTGCTCGGCGTCGGGCTGGAGCTCGGCGTGCTGGACGAACGCCTCTACGCGCTCATGGTGGTGATGGCCGTCGTCACCACCGCGCTCACCGGCCCCCTGTTGAACCGGCTGCACCCGGCCGAGCAGCGGACGCCCGCTACCGGGGCCGCCGCCGGGGCCGCTACCGGGGCCGCCGCCCGCCGGGCGGGCTAACCGACGGAGCCCGCGCTGATCAGCCCGCTCTCGTAGGCGACCACGACGGCCTGGGCGCGGTCGCGCAGGCCGAGCTTGGTGAAGATGCGCGCGACGTGGGTCTTCACCGTGGTCTCGCTCAGCGTCAGCGCCTCGGCCAGCTCCGCGTTGGACAGCCCGCGCCCCACCAGCGTCAGCACCTCCAGCTCGCGCGCGGTCAGCACGGCCAGATCGGCGGGCACGCTCGTGGTCGTGGCGCCGCCTGCCTGGTCCTGCGCGGCGAAGCGTTCGACGAGCCTGCGGGTGATCGACGGGGCCAGCAGGGCGTCGCCGGTGGTGACCAGCCGCACGGCGTTGGCCAGGTGCTCGGGCGTGACGTCCTTCAGCAGGAAGCCGCTCGCGCCGAGTGCCAGCGCGGCGTAGACGTACCGGTCGAGGTCGAACGTGGTCAGCATGAGCACCCGGCAGTCCGGGTCCTGCGCCAGCACCCGCCTGGCCGCCTCCAGCCCGTCGAGGTTCGGCATGCGGATGTCCATGAGCACGACGTCCGGCCGCAGCTCCCGGGCGGCCGTCACCGCCTCCACGCCGTCGGCCGCCTCCCCCACCACGTCGATGCCGCGGGTGGTGAGGATCAGCCGGAACCCGGTCCTGATGAGCGCCTGGTCGTCGACGATCAGCACGCGGGGCGAGGGCTCGGGGGTCATCGGCCGTCCTGTCGGAGTGCGGCGCCCGCACCGGGCGGGCCTGGCGGGTCGCCGGCTTGCGGCGCGTTCAGCGGGATGCGGGCGCGGATGCGGTAGCCGCCACCGAGCCGGCGCCTGGCGTCGAGGTCGCCGCCATAGACGGCGACCCGTTCGCGCAGCCCCAGCAGGCCCCGCCCGGCCCCGTCGTCGCCTGTGCGCTGCCGGGCCTGCGGGACGTCGCGGCCCCGCTCGGGCGGCTGGTCGGCGGTGAGCGTGCTGGGGCCGGTGTTGAGCACCTCCACGCGGATCTGGGTGTCGGCGTAGCGGATCGTCACCTCGGCCTTCGTGTCCGGCTCGGCGTGCTTGAGCGCGTTCGTCAGCGCCTCCTGGATGATCCGGTAGACGGTCGCGTCGATGCCCGGCGGCAGCGGCCTCGGCTCGCCCAGGATGCGGGTCTCGACGGTGAGCCCGGCGAAGGCGAAGCGGTCGATCAGCGGGTTGAGCCCGCTCAGGCTCGGCGACGGCACCAGCGCGTCCTCCGCGGGGTCCTCGACGCCGTCGGGCGAGGGGGCGAGCAGGCCGAGCAGGTGACGCAGCTCCGACATCGCCGACCGGCCGGCGTTCTCCACCGCCTTCAGCGCCTCCGCGCACGCCTCCGGCTGCAGGGTCATCACCTCACGGGCCGCGCTGGCCTGGACGACCATGAGGCTGACGTTGTGGCTGACGATGTCGTGCAGCTCCCTGGCGATCCTCGCCCGCTCGGCGTCGACCGCCGCCCTGGCGGCCCGGTCGCTCTCCCGCTCAAGAAACCTGCCCTGCTCCTCGATGGCCGCGCGGTGCCGCCGCTGCGCTCGTACGAGGGCGACGCTCAGCGCCAGCGTCACTCCCAGCAGCACCACCACGACGACGACCAAGGCGTACGCCCAGACTCCGCCCACCGTTCCACCCTGGCAAACGACGTGGAGATCCGCACTACATCCACAGGATGACATCGGGGTGGATCTACATCCGGGGAAGGATGACCGGCCTCCCGCGCCGTTTGTAGCCTCCTTCTCATGACAACCGGAACCGAGATCGTCGTACAACTTGATCAGGTACGCAAGCAATACGGCGAGACGGTGGCGCTCGGCGGCGTCTCGCTGGAGATCCGCGCCGGCGAGGCGGTCGCGGTGATGGGGCCGTCCGGCTGCGGGAAGTCGACCCTGCTCAACCTCATCTCCGGGCTCGACCGGCCCACCGCAGGGCGCGTCATCGTCCACGGCGAGGACCTGACCGGGATGAACGAGACCGGGCTCGCGCTGTTCAGGCGGCGCCGCATCGGCATGGTCTTCCAGTTCTTCAACCTGCTCGACGACCTGTCCGCGCTGGACAACGTGGCGCTGGCCGCGCAGCTCACCGGCACACCCGCCGCCCAGGCGCGCAGGCGGGCGATGGAACTGCTTGACGAGCTCGGCATCTCCGACCGCGCCCGCATGTACCCGGCGGTGCTGAGCGGCGGCGAGCGGCAGCGCGTCGCCGTCGCCCGCGCGCTGATGAACCGGCCCGCCGTGCTGCTGGCCGACGAGCCGACCGGCGCGCTCGACAGCCACTCCGGTGAGCAGGTCATGGACCTGCTGCTCGACCTGCACCAGATCGGGCAGACCCTGATGCTGGTCACCCACGACGAGCGGCTCGCCGAGCGGTGCGCCGGCCGGGTCATCGAGCTGGCCGACGGCCGGGTCACCGCGGAGCGCACGCTGGAGTGGACCCCATGAACGTGGTGATGCGCATCGCGCTGGCCGCGGTGCGGCGGCGCCGGCTGCAGAGCACGATCCTCGCCGTGGTGGTCCTGTGCTCCACGGTCGCGATCGTCGTGGCGCTCGGCCTGCTGGAGGCGTCGTCGGGGCCGTTCGACCGCACCTTCGCCGAGCAGCGCGGCCCCCACGTCGTGGTCACCTTCGACCGGGCCGAGGTCCCCGACGCGCGGCTCGCGGAGACGGCGTCCAAGCCGGGCGTCGAGGCGGCGGCGGGGCCGTACGGCCAGAGCGTGCTCACCGTCGCCGACACCCGGCAGAGCCTGCCGCAGGGACCGCTCACGGTCGTCGGGCGGCCCGGCCCCGGCGGGCCGGTGGACCAGGTCGACCTGTGGGCGGGCCGCTGGGCCGCCAAGCCGGGCGAGATCGTGGTGAACCGGCCGGTCGAGCCGCTCTTCAGCGACATGGTCGGCTCCGCCGTCCAGACCAGGGAAGGGCTGAGCTTCACCATCGTGGGCCTGGCCTCCAGCGTCACCAGGACGGCCGAGGCCTGGGTCACGCCCGCGCAGATGCAGGCGATGAAGCCCACGACCGCCCAGATGCTCTACCGGTTCACCAAGGCCGAGACCGAGAACGACGTGCGAGCCGCCACCGCGAACGTCACCGCGGACCTGCCGCCGGCCGGCGTGCTCAACCAGCAGCCGTACCTCACCGTCAAGCAGGACGTCTCCAGGGCGGCCACCTCCTACCTGCCGTTCCTCGCCGGGTTCGGGCTGCTCGGGCTGCTGGTCGCGGTGCTCATCGTGGCCAACGTCATCAGCGGCGCCGTCGTCGCGGGGCAGCGGCACATCGGCGTGCTCAAGTCGCTCGGCTTCACCCCCAACCAGGTCATGGCGGTCTATCTGGCCATGGTCCTGCTGCCCGGGTCCGCCGGGTGCCTCGTCGGCACCGGGCTCGGCGCGCTGATCTCGCAGCCGCTGCTCGATCGCGTGTTCGCCGGCATCGGCGCGTCCATCGGCCTGGGCGTCAGCTGGTGGGTCTACCTGGTCGCGCTGCTCGGCGTGCCGGCCGTGGTCGTGCTGGCCGCGCTCATCCCCGCCTCGCGCGCGCACCGGCTGTCGGCCGCCGAGACCATCCGCTCCGGCAGCGCGCCCAGGGCGGGCCGCGGGCAGGCGATCCAGCGCGTGCTGTCCGGCACGCGGCTGCCCCGCAGCATGAGCCTCGGGCTGGGGATGCCGTTCGCCCGGCCGGGCCGCTCGACGCTGACGCTCGCCGCCATCGTGCTCGGCGTGGCCGCGGTGACGCTCGCCACCGGCCTGTTCCAGACCATGACCGCGTACGGCGACACCGCGCAGCGCGTCGGCCACGTCCACTCCGTCATCTACGTCGGACGCCCCGACCAGGTCAGGCCCAAGCTCGACGACGCCGCCATCGAGGCGCTGCTGCGCTCCCAGCCCGGCGTCCGCTACGTCACCGCCGACGCCTGGATCGACGTGCAGCTGCCCGGCCACACCAGCCGCAGCAAGGCGCAGTTCCTGCGCGGCGACGCCTCGACCCGCGGCGACGTGGTCGTGTCGGGCCGCTACTTCTCCGGCCCCAACGAGGTCGCGGCCCCCTCGGCGTTCCTGAAACGCTTCGGGCTGCGCGTCGGCGACCGGCTCACGATCGCGCTCGGCGCCGCCCGCACCCAGGCCACGATCGTCGGCGAGGTCATGGACGCCTCCAACGACCTCATCATGGTGAGCTGGCCCACGCTGACCGCGATCGACCCCGGCGCCCGCGCCACCCAGTACGAGGTGCAGCTCACCCCCGGCACCGACGTCGACACCTTCAACGCCGCCGTCAAAGCCGCCGACCCCGGCCTCTATCCGCAGGCCAAGTCCCAGGTCGACCAGAACAGCGTGGCCATCATCGGCGCGGCCTCGCTCTTCACGCTGCTCCTCGGCACGGTCGCGACCCTGGGCGTCTTCAACACCGTCGTGCTCAACACCCGCGAGCGCCGCCGCGACCTCGCCATGCTGAAGTCCATCGGCATGACGCCGCGCCAGGTGACGCTGATGATGATCACGTCCATGGCGGCGCTGGGGGCCATCGGGGGCCTGGTCGGCATCCCGATCGGCATGGCCTCGCACCGGGTCATCGTGCAGGCCATGCTCGACGCCGTCGGGCTCAACGCGCCCGCGATCCTGCTCGACGTCTGGCAGGCCGCGGCCCTGGGTGCGCTGGTCGTGGCGGGCGTGGCCATCGCCATGCTGGGCGCGTTCCTGCCCGCCCGCTCGGCGGCCACCCTGACGATCGCGGAAGCGCTGCGTACCGAATGAGCGGACGGAGACGGGACTCCTGACCGATGGACACCCCCTACACGGCGGCGCAGTCGCTGGTCCTCACCCTCCAGGAGGAACTGGTCGACGGCGTGCACGACTACAGCCCTGACGCGCCGCGGACGGTGCTGACGATCACCGATCCGGCGAACGGCGAGACGTACCGGCTGGAACTCGCCCCGGCGCACGTGGCGTATCTGGAGGACCTGCTGGCCTACGGCACGATCCCCTGACACGTCCCCGCCGCATGCGGCGGGGACGTGTTCAACTGCCGCCGTGGCGGCGGGCCTTCCCATGGCCGGTGCCGGCGTTCAACTGCGGCTCGCCATGATCGTCCACGCGTTACTCTGCCTCCGGCTCAACGGAACGGAGACCGTGGATGCACAAGTTAGCCAGATCCCTGTCGTTGATCGGGGCCATCGTCGCGGCCACCCTCATCGCCACCGCAACGGCCGCGTCGGCCGCGCCCGCACGGGCCGACGGGCACCGCGTCACCGTCATGGTGCACGGGTTCGACCGCGAGGCGGACATCAGCTGCTCGGGCGCGTGGAACAGCGCCAGGAACCTGCTGAACGGCAACGGCTGGGGCGACGTCGTCACCTTCGGCTACTACAACAAGGCCACCAACTGCGACCTCAGGCTCAAGGGCACGACCGACACGCGCATCCAGGAGGTCGGCCGCCAGTTCGCGTGGACCGTCTACTACCTGTACTCCAGCAAGGACATCGCCATCGACGTGGTGACGCACTCCATGGGCGGCCTCGTCGCGAAGGCGGCCATCGAGGGCGTCAACAGGTACGGCGTGGGCAAGACGCCGCCCGACATCAGCGGGCTGACCGTCGACCCGGACGACATCGGCGCCACCGACTGGCCCCGTGACTGGCCGCCCTTCCTCTACATCGAGGACATGGTCACCTTCGCCACCCCGCACCAGGGCATCGGCAGCGCGCTGGTGACCGCGTGCGCCATCACTCACGAGCAGTGCAGCGACATGCGTCCCGGCAGCGGCTTCATCAGCTGGCTGGGCAAGCAGCCGCAGTCGCAGATGGGCACGGACTACACCTTCCTCGCCTCGCGGCATGACGACACGGTCAGCGTCGACTCGGCGACGAACAAGCGCACCGCCCACCACTGGGCCCTGTACGACGAGAACGCGAGCGGCGGCACGCTGAGCCACACCTCCATCCGCAACACCTCGACCGGCGACTGGCAGGTGGAGTACGGCGGGTCGGCGAGCGAGGAGGGCGAGAGCTCGACGTACGCGGCCCCGCTGGTCCGGATGATGGACGGCCTGTACGACCAGCAGGCGCAGTAGCCTCACGCCGCCGACGGCAGGACCTCGCGCAGGAGCCGTCTGATCCTGTCGAGGTCCACGTCGGAGGCCAGCGTGGACTCGTCCGGCAGCTCGTCCACGAGGGGCTCCAGCCCGAACAGCAGGCGCGGCAGCGCCGGATGCAGGACGAGGCCGAACAGCTCGTGTGAGGCCGCCTCCGCCCGGCCGGGCGTGAGGTCCAGGGCGGTCGTCAGGTAGGCCGCCAGGTCCGCGGCCGTGGTGCCGAAGAGGACGTCGTAGAGGCCGGCCGCCAGATCCGGGAGGCGGTCGGCCTCGGCGATGCCGAGCCTGATCATCCTGGCCGCCGCCGACCAGTGCAGGAGCTGGACGAACCGCCCGCAGTAGCGCACGACCGCCTCGTGCGGGTCGTCGGAGTAGGTGGCGGGGGTGCGGATCCGGCCGCCGAACGAGCCGCGGATGTGCTCCACGACCGCGAGGAACAGCACGTCCTTGGTCGGGAAGTGCGCGTACAGGGACCGCTTGGACGTGCCCGCCCGCGCGGCGACGGCGTCCATCGAGGTCCGCTCGAAGCCGTCCTCCAGGAACGCGAGCTTCGCCGTCTCGAGGATGTGCTCGCGCAACTCTTGCCCGCGTCGGGCCATGCCACACTCACCTCAAAGTAAACGGTACAGTAGAGTTTACTTAGCTGGTCGGAACCACCGACCATGATGGTGACGACCGCTCCGACCAGGCAAATCGGCACCAGACCCAGCCGCATGACAGCGCGACGAGGGCCTGAGATCGGGGACCATTCATGACACTCATCTGCATCGAGGAACACGCCGTCGACCCGGCGATCGCCGCGGCGGCGGGCCCGGCCATCGCCCGCGAGACGCCGTACATGCGCCTGCAGAGCCGCAGCGACTCGCCCGTGCGTCCCGGCCCCGGACGCCGGCCGGCCGTGAACATCGACGAGGCGTTCGAGCTCGGGGCCGACCTCGGCGAAGGACGCGTCAGGCTGATGGACGAGCACGGCATCGACCTGCAGATCGTCTCCTGGACCAACCCGGTGCAGCTCGTGCCGGCGGACCGGGGGCTCGCCCTGTGCCGGGCGGCCAACGACCGGCTGGCGAAGGCGGCCGCCGCCCGTCCCGACCGGATCCAGGGGTTCGCGGCGCTGCCGTGGCAGGACCCGGCCGCCGCCGTGGACGAGCTGGACCGCGCCGTGGCCGGCCTCGGTCTGCGCGGGGTCCTCATCATGGGGCGGCCGGGCGCCCGGTTCCTCGACGATCCGGCGTACCTGCCCGTCCTGGAGCGGATCGCCGCGCTGGGGGTGCCGCTCTACCTGCACCCGTACGCGCCGGTGCCGCAGGTCCAGCAGGCCTACTACGCCGGGTTCGGCGACAAGGTGACCACGGAGTTCTCGCTGGCCGGCTGGGGCTGGCACCACGAGGCGGGGATCCACGTGCTGCGGCTCATCCTCGCCGGCGTCTTCGACCGCCTCCCCGGCCTCCAGGTCGTCAGCGGCCACTGGGGCGAGATGGTGCCCTTCTACCTCAGCAGGCTGGACGACGTCCTCTCCCCCGGCGACACCGGCCTGTCACAGACGATCACCGAGACCTACCGCTCGCACGTCTGGGTCACCCCGAGCGGCATGTACCAGCGGCCCCAGTTCGACTTCGTGCGCGCCGTCGTGGGGCTGGACCGGGTGATCTGGTCGGTGGACTACCCCTTCCTGCGGCTCGACGGCACACGTGAGTTCATCGACGGGCTCGGCCTCACCAGCGGCGAGCGGGAGCAGATCACCCACCGCAACGCCGAGCGCCTGTTCGGCCTGAACGGCGCGTAGCGGAGATCAGCGCAACCGGGCCGCCAGCCCGTCGAGGACGACGCCGAGCTGCCGTTCGAAGCGCTGGTCACCGTCGTCGCGCAGATGCCCGGCGGCCTTGACCAGGTCGGCGCCCTCCCCCAGCCACGCGTCGCGCCCCTCCAGCGAGTATCGCTCGGGATCTTCGCCGTCGGGCCGGTTGCGCTCCTGCTCCTCGATCACGAAGCCGACCACGAACGCGGTGACCAGATCGATCGCGTCGTCCGCCTCTGCCAGCGCGAACCCCGCCCCGGTCAGGCTCTCCAGCCACGGATCCTTCGCCGTGACCACCGAGGGATCGGAGAACCGGGTGCCGCTGAAGATGCGAGCGCCGTCGCGGTGCTTGAGGTATTCGGAGCGCAGGACGCGCGCGTACGCGGCCATCGCGTCCCGCCACCCCGCGCCGGGATCGATCTCAGAGAGCGCCTGGATCACCCGGCGCATGACGAACGTGCTCATCTCGTCGAGCAGCTCCTGCTTGTTGCGGACGTGCCAGTAGAGCGCGGGTGCCCCCACGCCGAGCCTGGACGCCAGCGCACGGACCGTCAGCGCGTCCATGCCCTTGTCATTGAGCAGGTCGAGGGCCGCCGCCACGATCCGCTCCCGAGTGATGCCCTTCGCCACGGTTGACACCTTAACAAAGTTCAGGCACCGTTGACGGCGTCCGGAATTGAACTTAGTTCAGGAGGCGCTGTCATGCGTGCTGCCGTTGTCACCTCTCCCGACGCCACCCCTGTGTGCGCGGACTTCCCCGAGCCGCAGCCCCAGCCGGGCCGCGCGCCCGTCCGGCTCGTGGGCGCGGGCCTGCACCACGTCGTCCGCGGCATGGCCACCGGCCGCCACTACCGCGGCGGCAAGGCGTTCCCCCTCGTCCTGGGCATGGACGCCGTTGCCAGGACCGAGGACGGGCGGCTGGTCTACACGGGCCTGCCCCGAGGCCCCTGGGGCACGATGGCGGAGTCGATGGTCACCCCGTTCGAGGTGGAGGTGCCGGAAGGGGCCGACCCGCTCGCCGTCGCCGCCGGCATGAACCCCGCGTCGGCCGGCTGGATGCCGCTGGCCGCCCACCGCAAGGAGACCGGCGGGCTCGGCACCGTGCTGGTGCTCGGAGCCACCGGTATGTCGGGCAGCCTCGCCGTACGGGCGGCGGTGGCGCTCGGCGCCAAGCAGGTCATCGCGGCCGGCCGCGACCGCGGCGCGCTGGAGCCGCTGGCCGGCGTCGGCGCGCTCACCGTCCCGCTGACCCAGGGCGGGGCCCTGGACGCGCTCACCCCCGTGCTCGCCGAGACGCGGCCCACGCTGATCCTCGACTTCGTGTGGGGCTGGGTGGCCGAGGCCGCCTTCGGCGCGCTGGCCGGCTTCCGCCCCGACGAGGACGGCGAGACGACCTCGTACGTGCAGATCGGCTCGCTCGCCGGCGACGAGGCGGCCCTGCCCGCGGCGCTGCTGCGCAGCCGGCGGTTCCGGGTCACCGGCAGCGGGCTCGGCGCGGTCTCCAAGGCCGACATGATCAGCGAGTTCCCCCAGATGATCACCCGGTTCGCCGACGGCACCTTCGACGCGCCGTACACCACCTACCCGCTCAGCCGCGTCGGCGAGGCATGGGCGCACCAGGGCCGCACCCGCGCCGTCGTCGTCCACGGCTGAGGCCGCGCGGAAAAGGAGATCCATCATGGCGAGACGCGCGTTGGTGGCCGGGCTCGGCATCGCCGGCATGGCGGCGGCGATCGGGCTGCGGCAGGCCGGCTGGCAGCCGGTCATCGTCGAACGGGCTCCGGAACGCCGCCGGGGCGGCTACTTCGTCGGCCTCATGCCGGAGGGCCGGCAGGCGGCCACGGACCTCGGCATCCGCGACCACCTGCACACCCGCAATCCGCCGGGCGGCGGCAAGGCGTGGTCGCTGACCCGGCGCGGCGACCTCGAATCCGGCCTCGGCTTCCTGCACCAGCCGGGCGACCCGGCCGCGGTGGTCCGCGGGGACATCGAAGCCGCGCTCTGGCAGGGCGTGCACGGGGACGTTCCCGTGCGGTTCGGCACGAGGCCGCTGGCCATCGACGACACCGGTGCCGAGGTGCGCGTGCTCCTGGAGGACGCCGCCACGGGCGAGGTGTGCTGGGAGAGCTTCGACCTGGTGGTCGGCGCGGACGGGCTGCGCTCGGAGGTGCGCCGCATGGTCTTCGGGCCGCACGAGGACCACATGGTCGGGTGGAACGCCATGATCTGCGCGTTCCAGCTCAAGGAGCAGGTGCCGTCGTTCGAGGAGGCGGACAGCATCACGGTCGCCCGTGCGGGCCGGGCCGCCTGGGTGTTCGGGTTCGCCGACCGGCCGCCGACCGTGCTGCTGACGTACCGGACCTCGGACGTCGACGCCGAGTTCGCCGGGGCCAGGGTCGAGCGGCTGCGGGAGGTGTTCGCCGACATGGACGACCCCGTGGTGCGGCACGCCCTGGACGCCCTGGAGGAGACGCCCGACTTCCTGTTCGACTCGGTGCACCAGGTGAAGATGCCGCGGTGGAGCAGCGGGCGGGTGATGCTGACCGGCGATGCGGCGTGGTGCCTGAACCTCTACTCGGGCATGGGGGCCACGTACGCGCTGCGGGGCGGGGCCGAGCTCGGCCGGGCGTTGCGGGAGCACCCTGACTCCCTCGACGCCGCGCTGACCGCCTGGGAGTCGGAGCTGCGGCCGTCCGTCGTCCGGCATCAGCACCTCGCACGGGTGAAGGGGCAGCTGTTCGTGCCGTCGAACGTGCCCATCGAGGTCGTCCGCTCGGTGGCGGTGCGGCTGGCCTGCGCCATGCGCGAGCGCAAGCTCGCCAAGGCACGGGCGGCGGAGGAACGGGCGGCGTGACGGCCGTGATCGGGTGCCCGCACCATCCGGGCACGCGACGGCTCGGCTGACCCCGTCGGGCTCGCCGGCGCCGCCGTTCCGCGGCACCGGCGAGCCGGCCGCCCTCCCGACACCAGGAGCTTCTTCGATGCCCTTCAAAGACGCGGCCATCGCCTGGCGGCCCGCGCTGCTCGCCCGCGCGTTCCAGGCGGGTTTCCCGATCCTGAGCCGGCTGCTGCTGGAGTCGCCGAAGCTGCGCTTCGCCACGAAACCGCTCACCGTGCCGGCCAGGATCGCGGTCCCGACCCGGCACGGTGACGTGGGCGCCCTGCTGTACCGGCCGATCTCCGCCGACATCGAGGCGCAGCGGGCGGCCGGGCGGCGTCCGCCCGTCCACCTGCTCCTGCACGGCGGCGCGTTCGCGGCCCGCCGTCCCGAGCAGGAGGACAACGTCGCCAGGTATCTGGCGAGCGAGGTGGGCTGCTACGTCGTCCTGCCCGACTACGACGTGGCCCCGCAGGTTCGTTTTCCGGTCGCCGAGCAGCAGTGTTACGACGTCTATTCGTGGATACTCGGCCAGGCGGGCGCGTGGGGCTGGGACGAGAGCCGGGTCTCGGCCGGCGGGGCGAGCGCGGGCGCGAAGCTCGCGCTGAGCGTGATCGTCCAGGCGTTGCAGGACGGCAGGCCCGCGCCGGTGGGCGCGAGCCTGGAGTACGGGGTGTCGGACTTCAGGCTGCCCGACGGGAGCCGAACGCCGCCGCTGCGGTTCCCGGTCTTCGGCGGCTGGATGCCGCGGATGGTCCGCGCGACCTACCTCGCGGGCGCCGACCTGGCCGATCCCGTCGTGTCGCCGGCCGCGTACCCGAGGCTCGGGGACTTCCCGCCGCTGCTCGTCCTCACCGGCGGCCTGGACCCCCTCAGGCACGACATGCGCGCGTTCGCCGAGCGGGCGCGGGCGCAGGGCGCGAAGGTCGAGCACCGCGAGTTCGCCCGCTCCGATCACGGGTTCACCCACGTCAGGCCGGTGGAGACCGCGCGTGCGGCCATCACGATGATCGGCCGGCACCTGCGGGCGGCCTATGACGCTCCCGAGCGCCACTTCCTCCTCGAACGCCCCCGAGAACCAGGCCCGGCTTGAGCTTCTCCGCCGGGCGCGCCTAGAATCAGGGCAGTCGTACAGGACGACTGCCCTGATCAGGAGGTGTCATGAGATCACCGGCGGCTGAGCGCGGGCGCGCCGTACGGGAACGCCTGCTGAACGCGGCGGCCGAGCTCATCCCCGAACGCGGCTGGACGGCGGTCAGCACCCGGACACTCGCCGAGCGCGCCGGAGTGACCCCGAGCGTGGTGCACTACCACTTCCCCTCGCTGGCGAGCCTGCTGAACGAGGCCGCGATCAGCAGGATGAGCGCCATGCTCGCCGAGATGGACGAGCTGCTGGCGAGCGCCCCCGAGCCCGGCGCCGCGATCGGGACGATGCTCGCCTCGATCGACGCCTACACCGGCACCGACCCCACCTCGCTGCTGTTCGTCGAGGCCTACCTGGCGAGCACCCGCGACGACGAGTTGCGCGAGCGGATCGCCGCGCTGATCGCCGGGTTCCGTCAGCGGTTCGGCGCGGCGCTGGAGCGGCACGCGGTGCCCGCCCCGTACGCGACCGCCGCCGTGCTCGCGGCCAGCGTGGACGGCCTGCTGCTGCACCGCGGCCTCGGCCTGACCGCCGACGACACCCCGGCGGTGCTGCGCAGGCTGCTCACCGACCCTGCCAAGGAGGAATGACCGTGCGCACAGTGATCTGCGGAGCCGGCATCAGCGGGCTGGCCCTGGCCCATCGGCTCGCGGCCGAGGGCGGCGAGGTGGTGCTGGTCGAACGGGCTCCCGGGCGCCGACCCCAGGGGTACATGATCGACTTCTTCGGTCCCGGACTGGAGGGGGTCGAGGCCATGGGGCTGCTGCCCGCGTTCGAGCGGGCGGCGTACCACTATCAGGAAGGGCATCTCGTCGGCGCGGACGGCCGGCGGAAGGCCACGGTCCTGACGAAGAGCTTCGCGCGCGGCCGGCTGCTGAGCATGATGCGCCCCGACATCGAGGCCGTCCTGGCCGAGCATTTGCCCGCCGGGGTCGAGCTGCGCTACGACACCGCGCTGACCGGCGTGACCGAGCGCCCCGACGGCGTTTCCGTGACGCTCGCGGACGGCACCGTCCTCGACGCCGACCTGCTGGTGGGCGCCGACGGGATCCACTCGACCGTGCGCCGGCTGGTGTTCGGGCCGGAGCAGCGCTACCTGCGCTACCTGGGGCTGCACACGGCGGCGTTCACCTTCGACGCGCCTGACGTGCACGCCGCCACCGAGCACGCGTTCCGCCTCACCGACTCGGTCGACCGGCAGATGGGCTTCTACGCGCTGCGTGACGGGCGGGTCGCCGCGTTCACCGTGCACCGCAGCGCCGACCCCGCGCTGCCCGGCGACCCGCGGGCGGCGATCAGGCGGGCCTACGCCGGCCTCGGCTGGGTGACGCCGCGTGCCCTCGAACAGTGCCCGCCGGCCGAGGAGATCTACTACGACCAGGTCGCGCAGATCGAGCTGCCGCGGTGGAGCTCGGACCGGGTCGTCCTGCTCGGGGACGCCGCGTACGCGGTGTCGCTGATCGCCGGGCAGGGCGCGTCGCTGGGGATCGCGGGGGCGTACCTGCTGGCCGACCGGCTCGTGCGCGTGCCGTCGATCGAGGCGGCCATCGCCGGCTTCGAGCGGCTGTGGCGGCCGGTCGTCACCGAACGGCAGCGCAACGCCCGCTCGCTGGCCCGCTGGTTCCTGCCCGCCACCCCGGCCGACCTGCGGATCCGGCGCCTCATGCTGGGGCTGAGCCGGATGCCCTTCGTCATGGACCGCCTCGCCACCCTCCTCACGGGCAAGGACGTCACGCTCGCCGACGTCCTGCGCCGCGCCGATGATCGCCCGCTCGGCCCGGTGAGCGGTAGCGTGCCTTCGACGTCCGCGTGAGACCGGAGGGATGCCCATATGACCAGGCGGCGACGCACGCAGGACGACGTGCTCGGCTACTTCGACACACTGTCGAACTGGGGGCGCTGGGGCGAGGACGACCAGCTCGGCACCCTCAACCACATCACCGACGAGGTCCGCCTGGCGGCGGCGCGGGCCGTGCGGCACGGCAGGAGCGCGTCGTGCGCGTGGGAGGTCGCCGTGCCGCGCGACATGGAACGCTCGACGATGGCCTGCCCGTGCGCGGCCGAGATGCCGGGCGCCGAGAACATGCCGTCGCCGACGTTCGCCAATGACCGGCGCTGGGGCTTCTCGACCGAGCGGCTCGGCCTCACCTTCCACGGCAACACCGTCACCCACCTCGACGCGCCGTGCCACATCTTCTGGGACGGCAAGCTCTACAACGGGCGTTCACACGAGCTGGTCGACGCCGCCACGGGGTCGGGGTGGGGCACGGTCACGGCCGCCGCGAACGGCATCGTCACCCGCGGCGTCCTGCTCGACGTCGCGGCCGTCCGCGAGGTGCCGTGGCTGGAGCCGGGTCAGGGCGTCTTCCCCGAGGACCTGGAGGCGGCAGAACGCCGCCAGGGCGTCCGGGTACGTCAAGGAGACGCCGTGCTGCTGCGCACCGGCCAGGGCCGCGCCCGCCACGAAGGCGCGGCGGACAACGGCTGGACTCAGGCCGGCTGGCACGCCTCCTGCCTGCCGTGGCTCCACGAGCGCGGCGTCGCCCTGATCGGCGCCGACACGCCGCAGGAGGTCCTGCCGTCGGGCTACGACGACGTGCTGATGCCCGTCCACGCGGTGGCCCTCGTCGCGATGGGCCTGTGGCTCCTGGACAACTGCGACCTGGAGGCGTGCGCGACCACCGCCGCCGAGCTGGGCCAGTGGGACTTCCACCTCGCCCTCACCCCCCTCCGCCTCGCCGGCACCTCCGGCAGCCCCGTCAACCCGGTCGCCACCTTCTGATTCGCTTTGTTCGGATCGGCCCGAACAAAGCGATAGGATCGACGTATGAGCGTCGATGAGTTCGTGGAGGACGCCGGCCTCTTCTACGAGCGGCTCGGGCTGAGCCGCACGTCAGGCCGGGTCATGGGCCTGCTGCTGACCACCGACTCGAGCGGCGCCGACGCGCCGGAGCTGGCCGGGGCGCTGGGCGTGGCCAAGAGCAGCATGAGCGTGGCCCTCCGGCAGCTGGAGCAGGCGGGGCTGATCGAGCGGTTCCGGGTCAGGGGCGAGCGGCGCGACCGCCACCGCCTGGCGGAGGACGTGTTCGCCCGCGCCTTCCGCGCGAAGATGGCCGAGTTCGAAGGCTTCCGCGCCCTGGCCGAGCAGGGGTTGCGCGCGGTGGGCGACGACCCGGCCCGACGGCGGCGGCTGGAGCTCATGCGCGACATGTACGCGTTCATGATGGACCGCTTCCCCCGGCTGCTCGACGAGTGGGACGAGATCAAGGACCGCCGATGAGACCCTTACTGATCACCGTGGGCAGCCGTGGCGACGTGCAGCCGTACCTCGCCCTGGCGCTCGGCCTGCGGGCCGCCGGGCACCGGCCGCTGCTGGCGGCGCCGCGCCGTTTCGCGCCGCTCGCCGCCGCCCATGGCGTGGAGTTCGCGCCGCTGAACGACGAGATGCTGGGGTTGCAGGACACCGTCCGCGGGCAGGGCGTGCGCGCCGCCATCACCGCCGCCATCACCGCCGCCCGCTCCGTCAAGCCGATGCTGCGCCGGATGCTCGACGACCAGGCGGCGCTCACCGCCGAACCGGCCGACGTCGTGATTTATCATCCGAAATCGCTCGGCGGCCCCTCGATCGCCGAGAAGCTCGGCGTCCCTGCCCTGCCCGGCCTGCTGGTGCCGCTCTACCTGCCCACCGCCGCCTTCCCCTCGCCGATCCTCCCCTTCAGGGTGCCGCGCGGCCTCAACCGGGCGAGCTGGCGGATCTCGGGAGCCGTCGAGGCGCCGTACCGGGGCACCGTACGGGGCTGGCGGGCGGACAAGCTCGGCCTGCGCGGCACGCCCAGGCCGGTGACGGCGCTGGTCGAGGCGGGCGACGTCCTGCACGCCTGGAGCCCGCACCTGCTGCCCGCGCCCGCCGACTGGCCCGCCGCCGCCCGGCCGACCGGCTTCTGGTCCCTGCCCACCGGCGGCTGGACGCCGCCCGAGCGGCTGGCCCGCTTCCTCGACGACGGCGACCCGCCCGTCTACGTCGGCTTCGGCAGCTCCGCCGGCGGCGACCCCGGCACGCTGACGGCCACGGTGCTGGAGGCCGTACGGCTGACCGGGCGCCGCGCCGTCCTGTCCACCGGCTGGGGCGCGCTGCGTCCCGAGGGCGAGCCGGACGGCGTCCTGGTGATCGAGGAGGCTCCGCACGAGTGGTTGTTCCCGCGCGTGGCGGTCGCCGTCCACCACGGCGGCATCGGCACGGTGGCCGCCGCCCTGCGCGCCGGAGTCCCCCAGGTGGTGCGCCCGTTCCTGGGCGACCAGCCGTTCTGGGCCGGCCGCCTGCACCGGCTCGGCGTCGCACCGGCCCCCGTGACCGGCCGCCTCACCCCCGGCCGCCTGGCCGCCGCGATAGAGGCGGCGATCCCGCTCGCCCCGGCCGCCGGCGCGGGGGCCGCCCGCGTGACCGCCGAGGACGGCGTCGCGACGGCCATCGCCCGCATCACCTCATGAGGCCGGCTCGTCGCGTCGTTCCTTCGAGCCGCGGATCCGCCGGGCGACGCCGTACCAGGCGGGGACTTCGCGCTCCTCGTCGAACCAGCGGGCGACCACGATGTCGGTCGAGGAGTGCAGCAGGATCGAGGCCACGATGGTCACCGCCACGATCTGGAACACCTGCTGGGCGGTGCCGATCCCGGAGGCCAGGACGAGCAGGCCGTAGACGACCGAGGCGAAGCCCTTCGGGCCGAACCAGGCCACCGCGGCCTGCTCACGCATCGTCAGGCCGGAGCGCAGGAACGACACCCAGATGGCGATGGGCCTGGCCAGCACCAGCGCGCCGAGCGCGAACAGCCAGCCCTGCCAGCCCACGGCGAGCAGGGAGGGCGTGATGAGGGCGCCGAACACCAGCAGCGCCGCGAGCTTGAACAGCTCGGCGATCAGCTCGCCGAAGTGCTCGAACGACTCGCGCTGCCGCGGCCCGAAGGTGGCCACGGTGATGCCGGCGGAGAAGGCGGCCAGGAACAGGTTGCCGTGCGTGGCCTTGCCGATGGCGAGCACGAGCAGGCCGATGGCCAGAGCGTTGAGCGGCTCGTACTGGGTGGAGGCGGCGAACCAGCGGGTCCGCTCCAGCTTGATGGCCAGCCACGGCACGGCCACCCCGATCAGCACGCCGAGGCCGAGCTCCAGACCGAGCTCGCCCAGGTGCAGGTCGTGCGAGCCGGCGGCGACGGCCAGGAACACCAGCACGAACGGCAGCGCGAGCCCGTCGTTGACGCCCGACTCGACGTTGAGCAGCTGCCGCAGCCGGGGCGGCACCTTCTCGTTGCCGACCAGCGCGGCGGCGAAGACCGGGTCGGTGGGCGCCAGGATCGCCCCGACCAGCAGCGACTCGATCCAGCCCAGCCCGAGCAGGTAGTGAGCGCCGACCGCGGTGATGACCAGCGTGAGCGGCAGCCCCCAGCCCAGGGCCCGGCCGGGCAGCCGCCACGCGCTGCGCAGATCCTGCCAGCCCACGCGCATGCCGTCGGTGAAGAGCACCGCGAACAGCGCCAGCTCGGCCAGCGTGGCCACCAGCGGGTCGGCCGCCGTCAGCGAGACCACGCCCAGGACCCCGTCCCCGAGGACGAACCCGGCGACCAGGAACAGCGCCGCCGTGGACAGGATGGTGCGGTGGGCGAGGCTGGACAGCAGCACGGCCAGCAGGAGCAGGAGAGCGAACGCTGTCAGGAGCATGAGGGGCGGAGACCTCCGGTCGACATCCGAAGCTGAGACTTCCGCCGACCAGACTTCCCGGCACACCGCGACCTACCGTAACAGCACCCGGTTCGCCGGTGTTCACCCGATCAGGTCACGCCGCCGCAGCGCGGCCAGGCCCACGCTCAGCAGGGCCGCGGCGACGCCGCTCAGCGCGGCCATGGTGACCGGCCCCGGGTCGGCGAGCGCCGAGTAGTGCACGTGCGCGAACGGGGACAGCAGGAAGACGCCGTCGCCGAGCACGCCGATCTCCCAGCCGAACTCCAGGAGCACGACCAGCGCGAAGGCCGCCCAGGCGGCGACGGCTCCGGCCCGGCCGAGCAGCCCGTACGCGGCGGTCGCGAGAGCGGTGAGCACCCAGACGGCGGGCAGCAGCGCCATGGTCATGCCGAGCACACCGGGTACGTCACCGGCGCCGATCCCGCACAGCACGCCGACGACCGCCAGCAGCGGCGCGGGCACGGCCAGGGCGATCAGCACGTGTCCCGAGGCCCATCGCAGCCGCCCGGTCGGCCCCGCCAGCAGGACTTCGGCGCTGCCGTCCGCCTCCTCCCGCCACAGCCGGGAGAGCGTCAGCAGGGAGCAGAGCGCGACGGTGTAGGCGCCGAAGACGTAGATCACCAGTCCGTAGAAGACCTCCGATGCGCCGGCGCCGCCCATCCTGGACGCCCACACCGCCAGGCCGGGGCTCCGGCCGAACCGCTCGATCGCCTCCTGCCCGCCGAACCCCAGCACCAGCCCGAACAGCACGGCGCCGGCGAGCCAGGCGGCGACCCCCGCGCGCTGCATCCGCCAGGCCAGGGCCGGCGAGGTGCGCAGCCAGGCCGCCGCGGTCGCCGGGCCCGCGCGATCGGGCAGCAGCCCGGCGCCGAGATCACGGCGCTCCGCCAGCCGGTACGCCAGCACCACCAGCCCGGCGGCGACCAGGGCGGCCGCGGCGAACACCCACCAGCGTTCGCCGGCGTACGGTCGTGCCCGCAGCAGCCAGCCGGTCGGCACCAGCCAGCCGAGCCACGCCGCGCCCGTCAGCTCGCTGACCCCGCGGGCCAGGTACAGGGCGAAGAACAGGGTGAGCGTGCCCACCGCGGCCGGCCGGGCGCCGCGCGTCAGCTGCACGGCGACGGCGGCCATGCCCGTGGCCAGGGCGCCCCCGCAGCCCGCGACCAGGCCCCAGGCCAGCGAGCCGGCCGCCGGCATGCCCGCCGCCGTCAGCAGCGCGGCCATCAGGGCGGCGAGGACGGCGTCGGCGGCCAGAACGACGGTCAGCGCGGCGGTGAGCGGCGCGTGCCGGCCGACCGGCGCGGCTCCGAGGAGTTCGCGCCGCCCGGCCTGTTCGTCGGAGCGGGTGTGGCGGACCAGGAACATCACGCTGCCGAGCGCCGCGAAGATCATCGTGGCGGCGGCGCGCTGCTGGGCGGCGATGGCGCCGACGCCCAGCTCGTAGGCGGGGCCCTGCATGAGCAGCACGGCGGGGTTGGCGGCGATCTGCTCGGCGTACTGGCGGCGCGACTCCAGGGTGGGCAGCAGGGTCTCGATGGTGGCGACGGTCGCGTAGGCGAAGCCGGCGACCATGAGCAGCCACAGCGGCAGCCAGACGCGGTCGCGGCGCAGGATCAGCCGGATCAGCGCGGTCGTCCCGGCCATGTCAGCCCGCCCTGCCGGAGAGCGGCGCCTGATAGTGGCGCAGGAACAGCTCCTCCAGAGTGGGCGGCCTGGCGGTCAGCTCGCGGACGCCGAGTGCCGCCAGCCGGGCCAGCACTCCGGGCAGCTCGCCGGTATCCACCTGGCAGCGCACCTGTCCGTCCGCGTCCACGGCCAGGTCGTGCACGCCGGGCAGCGACGCCAGCCCGCCGGGCGGGCCGGGCAGCCGGGCGGTGATCGCGGTGCGGGTCAGCCGGCGCAGGTCGGCGAGCGTGCCGCTCTCGACCGTGCGTCCGGCGCGGATGATCGTCACCCGGTCGCACGACGACTCGACCTCGGCCAGGAGGTGGCTGGACAGCAGGATCGTCCGGCCGCGCGCCCGCTCCTCCGCCACGCAGTCGCGGAAGACGGCCTCCATCAGCGGGTCCAGGCCGGAGGTCGGTTCGTCGAGCAGCAGCAGCTCGGCGTCGCAGGCGAAGGCGGCGACCAGGGCCACCTTCTGCCGGTTGCCCTTGGAGTAGGCGCGGGTCCTCTTGCCAGGGTCCAGCTCGAAGCGCTCGATCAGCTCCGCCCGGCGGGCCGGGTCCACGCCGCCGCGCAGCCTGGCCAGCACGTCGATGACCTCTCCCCCGGTCAGGCCCGGCCACAGCCGCACGTCGCCGGGCACGTAGCAGAGCCGGCGATGCAGCTCGACGGTCTGCCGCCACGGGTCGCCACCCAGCAGCCGGACGTGGCCGGCGTCGGCGCGCAGCAGGCCGAGCAGGATGCGCAGCGTGCTGGTCTTGCCCGCGCCGTTCGGGCCGAGGAAGGCGTGCACCTCTCCTTGGCGGACGGACAGCTCCAGGCCGTCCAGGGCCCGGGTCCTGCCGTACGTCTTGACCAGGCCGGTGATCTCGATCGGGTCAGTCATCGTCGTGCTCCCCGGTGACCCGGCGGCCGGCCGGCGAGCGGACGAAGTCGCCCATGGCGGCGTACACGTCGGCCATGGCGGCGCCGATGGCGGTGGCGTGCTCGCCCGAGAGCACGTTCACGCCCATCCTGCGGCCGAGGTGGCCGTGCAGGACGATCGTGCCCGCATGCATCGCGCTCATCACGGCGGCCGCGTCGCGGGCCTTGGCCGAGCCCGCGGGGAAGCGGTCGGGCCAGGTGCCGGTCAGGAACTCCTCGGTCACCCGGACCGCGCCCTCGAAGAAGGCGTCGGCGGCGGGGCTGCCGTCCACGAGGGCACGGGCGAGGTAGCGGGCCATCGGCTCGCTGCCGTCGTACAGGGCGGCCAGGCCGCCCGGGCCCGGCTTGGCGACCTCGTCCTTCGAGCGTTCGACGAGCCGGTCGAGGACATACGCGTCGCAGGCGTCGCGCAGCCCGTCCTTCGTGCCGTAGTGGTGCTGCACCAGGCCCACGGACACGCCCGCGGCCGCGGCGATGTCCTGCAGCCGGGCGGCCTTGACGCCGCGCTCGGCGAACTGGGCCAGCGCGGCGTCCCTGATCCTGGCACGCGCCGTCAGGTCATCGAGCGGTCTATCGCTGCTGTCCTTCATGACGCGACCATATACAGATATTGCTTCCCATATCTAGATACCGGCCGGGTTTCTCGCCGCCGATCGAATTCACCACGCCGGACCGCTCCTTGTTGGTACGTTCGTGGTCGGTGTGCCGGGAAGTCTGGTCGGCGATGCCGTAACCGTCGATCATGAGAGGTCCCCTCACATGCGCGCCCGCGATCTCACCGCACCCTTTCCCACCGTCACGCTCGACACCTCCGTGCACGAGGCCGCGAAGCTGCTGGCCGAGCAGAAGCTGCCCGGCCTCATCGTGCTCGACCAGCGGGGCCGGCCACTGAGCATCCTGCCGGGCACACAGGTGCTGCGGCTCGCGGTGCCCGCGTACTGCCAGGACGACCCGGCGCTGGCCAGGGTGGTGGACGAGGCGCACGCCGACCGGTTCCTGCGCTCCCTGGCCGGCCGTACGGTCCGCGACGCCCTTCCCGAGCAGCCGCGCGAGCTGCCGATCACCGACCCGGGCGCGACCGTGCTGGAGATGGCGGCGCTGATGGCCCGTACGCACAGCCCGCTGGTGGCGGTGGTGGAGGACGGGCGGCTGATCGGCGCGGTGACACTGCAGGCGCTCATGGACTGGGCCGTCGCGGACTGACGGTTCTCTGACGCGGAGGGCCATGGACAGCGGCGCTCCATTTTGTTTACGATACCGTTCCGTTAATTATTGAGGGAGTGGCGATGGACACCGACGTTCTCGTAGTGGGTGCCGGGCCGGTCGGCCTGGCCCTGACGTGTGCTCTCCTGCAACACGGCGTCTCCGTACGCGTGATCGACAGGGCCGCGGCCCCGGCCACCACCTCGCGGGCCAACTTCGTCCACGCGCGCGGCACCGAGGTGCTCGACCGGCTCGACGCGCTCAGCGGCCTGCCCGAGGAGTCGGTCAGGGCGATGACGATCACCACCTACGCCGGCGACCGCGCCATCATGCGCATCAGGTTCGGCGACCCCGGCATGAAGACCGCCGCTCCCCCGATGGTGATCTCCCAGGCCCGCGTCGAGGCGCGCCTGCGCGAGCGCCTGGCCAAGCTGGGCGGCGCTCCTGAATGGGGCTCCGCCCTGGTCTCCGCCGATCAGGACACCGACGGCGTCACCGCCGTGCTGGGCGACGGGCGTACCGTGCGGGCCCGCTGGCTGGTCGGCTGCGACGGCAGCGGCAGCACCGTACGCAAGCTCGCCGGCATCGGCTTTCCCGGCGTCAAGCTGAGCGAACGCTTCCTGCTCGTCGACGCCCGCCTCGACACCACCCTCGACCGCTCGGGCACGAGCGGCTGGGTGCATCAGGAAGGCATGCTGGGCGCGATGCCCATGCCCGGCGGGCGCTGGCGGCTGCTCGCCTACGACCCCGCCTTCCAGGACGACAAGCCGGGCGAGGAGCAGATCGTCGAGCGCATGCGCCGCATCCTGCCCGAGCGCACGGGCCTGCGGGACATCCGGCTGCTCGACGCGTCGTGGGCGTCGTTGTTCCGGGTGCATCGACGGCTGGCCGACACCTACCGGCGCGGGCGCGTCCTGCTGGCCGGGGACGCGGCCCACGTGCACGCGCCGTTCGGCGGGCAGGGCATGCTCACCGGCGTCGGCGACGCCGAGAACCTCGCATGGAAGCTGGCGCTCGTCGTGCGGGGCGGGGCCGGGGAGCGGCTGCTGGAGACGTACGAGGCCGAGCGGCGCCCCCTCGCCACCCAGGTGCTGCGCGGCAGCAGCGCCACCACCAAGGTCAACATCGCCTCCGGGCCCTTCGGCCGTTTCCTGCGCGACCGGGTTCTCGTCCCCGTGTTCAACATCGGGTGGTTGCAGCGGCGGGTCACGTACACGACGTCCCAATTGTGGGTCAGCTACCGGCGCGGGCCGCTCGGGGGCGGCGGGCGGCGGCCACGTCCCGGCGACCGGATCCCCGACCTGGACTGCACGCGCCCCGACGGCACCCCCACCCGGCTGCACGCCGAACTGCGCGGCCGCTGGGCGGTGCTCGGCGACGGCGCCGCGTTCGACGCGGCCCGCCGGCGGCTCGGCGACCTCGTGCTCCACCTGCGGCCGACCGGCCCCGCGCCCACTATGCTCGTACGCCCGGACGCCCACCTCGCCTGCGAGGGCGGCCCCGCCGAGATCACCCGCTGGCTGGACGGAGCACTCGCTTGACCGCCGCCCGAGGACGCGGACGCCCCCGCGACCCCGAGACCGACGCCGCCATCCTGCGTGCCGCGCTTGAGCTGTTCATCGAGCGCGGCGTCGAGGGCACCAGCATCGAGCAGATCGCCAAGCGCGCGGAGGTGGGCAAGCTCACCGTCTACCGCCGCTGGACCACCAAGGAGGACCTGATCGCGCAGGCCGTCGAGCAACTGGTCAGCGCCGACATGGTGCCCACCCCCGGCGAGGTGCGGGCGCTGGCGCCGCAGGACATCATCGAGGCCGGCCTGAAGACGGCGGCGGAGACGACGGCGAGCCCCGCCTTCCGCGCGCTGGTCGCCCGCATGATGGGCGCGGCCGTCAGCCACCCGCAGCTCATGGCCGTCTACTGGCGCCACCACGTCCTGCCCCGCCGCGAACTGGCCACCGCCATGCTGCGGCGCGCCCAGCAGGACGGCACAGTGGCCGAGGACGCCGACCTCGACGTGCTCATCGACATGATGGCCGGAGCCGTCACCTGGCGCGTCCTCCAGCCCGACCCACCGGACGCCGACGGCATGCTCGCCTACCTCAAGAGCGTCTACCGGCAGATCGGGCTGTACCCCCGGTGACGGAGACGGAAGGTGGCAGAAACCTGACTTTCTCGGTGATGTCGATGGCGCGATGATGACGTGGTGGGGCCAGACGGGTGGCGGCGGTGGGTGTGGGCCGGGTGCATCGCGGTCGCACCGTTCACGGTCACGCTGCTCTTCCGTTCCGAGCAGAAGGACTTCTGGGAGCAGGCGAGCTGGGTGGCCGGCGCGTTGGGCCCGACGCTCGCGGTCCTCTTCTTCGTCCTCCAGAGCAGAACCGCCCACCGCGAGCAGGCCCAGAGCCGGACCGCGGACGAGGCAGGACCCGTCGCGCATGCGGCACGCGTCGGTCCCGCCGCCCTGCCTCCCGTCGAGACGGTGTCCACGACCTCCCGGCTGTGGGATCGCACGGACGAGCGGACGACACTGCGCTGGAGGCTGCTCGACGGCTCCGGTGGCGTGGTAGTCGTCAGCGGCGAGCCTGGCATCGGCAAGTCGCGGCTGGTGAGCACAGTCCTGGACGATCTGCGCAAGCGGCGCTGGTCGCCGGTGCGCCCGCACGTCATCTCCTACGAGGCCGCGCCCGACCGGCGATTACCTTTGAGCGCGCTGGTCGACGACATGGAACGGCTGCGCGGGGTCCAGCCGGTCGCGTGGGAGAAATACGAGCCGCACGCGGCTGCGCCCGATCAGTTCAGGGCGGCTCTGGAGGCGCTCGGCAAGAGACGCCTGGTGATCGTGATCGAGAGCGCCGAACACCTGCTGGACGCCGGCACCGCAGAGATCGCCGATGACGAGCTGAACGAGGCGTTCGAGACGCTCGCCACCACGACGGACCACCGGACCTACGTGATCTTGGTGACGCGGACGGCGCCGCGCGTTTCGGAACGCCATGTCTGGCCGACCATGGTGACTTCCTTCGCGGTCGGCGCGCTGCCCGTCAAGGACTTCACCCGCTACTTGCGCGAGCTGGACAAGGCGACCGGGCACGACCTGGCCAGGCCGCTGGCTGACGGTCCCCGGGAGCCCGCGACGGTGTCCTCTTCCGGCTCCACGTCCGCGCGTAACCAGCCCTCCGCCTGCGCGCGGATGATCGCCTGGATGCGGGTCGAGACGCCCATCTCCTGGTAGAGCGTCTGCAACATCCGGAACATCGCGCGCTCCGAGTATCCGGACCGCCTGGCCAGCTGGGCGACCGTCGATCCCGCGGCCAGCTGTCGTAGCCACGACAGCTGGCCGCGCACTGAGGAATACCGGGACCCCGTCGGCCGACCGCGGTTCTGAACTGAGCGCACTCGCCACCGCCGCTGGCATCACCGCCTGCCCGTCGGCCGTCGCCTCGACAGTGCGGCGCAGGGCTCCCGGCGTCACCTCCCGCTCGAGCACCGATCGCGCGCCGGTACGCACCGCTCTGGCCCCGACCGCTCCCGGGTCGTCCTCGCCGATGACCGCGATCACGGCGTGCGTTCCTCCCTCGTCACATAGCCGTTCGAGGAGGTCCCAGTCAGGCTCTCGGACGAGCGTCAGCAGAACCAATTGCCGCCTGCCACGTCGCACCCATGCCAGCACGTCCGCAGGAGTCTCGACGTCGTAGCCCGCAGCGGACAACACAGTGGCGACCCCCTGCCGGAACATGGGCAGGGGGTCGACAACCGCGACGTGGACGGCCACCGCAGACAGGAGTCCCTTCTGGATCGCTAGAGCCTGAACACCACGATCGCCGAGCGCCCACCCGAAGGTGCCGCTCCGGCGGATCCCTGCCGCTCATCGGACAGGTTCGTGCCCATAACCGTTCGTGGACCTGCGGCGCGGGCGCTTCCTAGCGTCGAGGAAGATTCCTGCCAAGGAGGTCTCATGGGCAATCCCGCCCGACCGGCGCATTACGTCCTGGTGACCAGCACCAAACCCAAGCAAGCGTGGGACGGCAAGCATGACCTGGTCGGCGAGCTCCCGCCGGAACTTCGGGCGGCCATCATCGGTGCCATCGACGACATGGTCAAGCTTGGGCGGATGTCGATGGAGAAGGTCCCAGCGGAATTCGTGTACAAGAAACTTCGTAACGGCCAATACTGGGGCCGGATATTGCGTCCATGGCTACGGCTGTAGCACCCTCGCGCCACAGCTGTGGCAACGGGTCAGCGCGGGCGGCTCAAAGCGGCTTCCGCGAGGTCCGTCCACCTCTCGGACGCGGAAGGAGGCACGACCACCCAGTCCTTCACCACCTTGCCCTGCCCCATCGGGTCGAACAGGGACGCACCGTCCAGCTCCAGTGCGGCGTCGTACTCGGGAGTGTCCCTGACCAGGCGGAACACCATCGCGCCGTCGCGTTGCAGGCTCGCGAACACCTTCCCCGCCTGGTCCTTGAGCGCGGGCCTGCCCATCATCGTGGAGATCCGTACGCCGAGGTCGGCCAGCTCGGCGCCGACCTGCTGGAAGTGTTCATCCGGGCTCATCATGATCGATACCTTAAGGCGTCATCTGGGGCCGCAGATGCCCATGGCCCGGCCGGCCAGCGCGGCGTCCTCGGCCGCGTCGAGGAGCGCCATCGCATAGTCGGCGCGAGTGAGCTGCGCCGCCCCGCCCGTGGCGTCGTCCTCGAAGTCGATGTGCACCCGTCCTGCGGGCGGCTTGTCGTTCAGCATGGTCGCGCGGGCGATGGTGTAGTCGAGCCCGCTGACCTGCAGCATGCCCTCCGCCCGCGCGAGGTCCACGTAGGCCGCGCGGAAGAACAGCCAGGCCAGGGTGACCGCGAGCCTGGGGCGGGTGGCCGGCACCGACCTGCTGCTCGTCATCACCACCCGCCGCACGCCGGCCTCGCGCATGGCGGTGATGAGCGTGCGCGCAATGCCGCTGCCGCCGACCGCGGAGATGACGGCGTCCTGCCCCTGGACGGCCGCGCGTACGGTCGCGAGGTCGTGCGCGTCGCCCGCGATCACGCCCGCGAGGCCGCCGCGGTCGGTGAGCAGCTCGGGGCGGCGAGCGAAGGCGGTGATCTCGTGGCCGCGCGCGGCGCCCTGGGCCAGGACGTGCTTTCCGGTACGGCCGGTCGCGCCGATGACAAGGATCTTCACGCTAAGGCACCTTTCTCTATGGCGAGTTGCACTATAGGCATACGATGAGGCTATAGTGCAACTCGCAATAATGGTTAGAGCATCAGCGAAGGAGCCGCGACCATGCCCGAGAACGCCGAGATCACCGCCCTGCTCACCCGCCTGGCCGACGCCTGGAACGCGGGCGACGCCACCGCCTACGCCGCCCTCTTCACCGAGGACGCCGACTACATCACCTTCGACGGCACCCACACCGAGGGCAGGCTGGATATCGAGGCCACGCACCGGTGGCTCTTCGACGGGCCGCTCAAAGGCTCCACCATGCCCGCCCCCGCCGAGCCCCGGTTCAAGCGGCTGGCCGACGGGGCCGTACTCGTGGTCTCCAAGGGCGGCACCGCCGTCGGCGGGGAGCTGCGCAGCTCGACCGTCTCCTTCACCGCCGTCCGCACCGCCGAAGGGTGGCGCTTCGCCTCCTTCCAGAACACCCGGCTGAGCGCGCCTTGACCTGGAGCGCACTTCAGCTCCTAGCCTCGATCTCACCGTGAGGCGCCGCGGGCATCCGACCGTCCTCGACGACAGGAGAAGTCGCGTGAAGACCGTAGAGCTGGGACGTACCGGCGAGCAGGTCAGCAGGCTCGCCCTGGGCTGCATGATCATGGGCACCGTCACGCCGGAGGACGAGTCCGTCACGATGCTCGACCGGTACGTGGCGGCCGGCGGCACCTTCCTGGACACCGCCGACTGCTACTGCTGGTGGGAGAACCGGGGCAGTCTCGGCGGCGAGAGCGAGGAGCTGATCGGCCGCTGGCTGCGCCGGTCGGGCAAGCGTGACGACGTGTTCCTGGCCACGAAGGGCAGTGCCGTCGTCCGCGACCTGGACGCCGTCTGGACCGACGAAGGGCCCGACTGGGACGCGGCCTACCGCACCTTCGTCGGCGCCGGGGCGAAGACGCTGCGCGACGCGATCGACGGCAGCCTGCGCCGGCTCGGCACCGACCACGTCGACCTGTACTACGTGCACGTCGACGACCGGGCCACGCCCTTGGAGGAGACGCTGGAGGCGCTGGCCGGCATCGTCCAGGCCGGCAAGGCCCGCTACATCGGCTGGTCCAACGTACGGACCTGGCGGCTGGAGCGGATCAGGCAGCTGTGCGCGCAGCACGGCTGGCCGGCGCCGGTCGCGCTCCAGCAGCAGCACTCCTACCTGCGCCGCCGCGCCGGGCTGCGGCACGCCTCGATCGTGGACGACGAGCAGCTCGACTACCTGGAGACGCACGACGACCTCACGCTGGTCGCCTACTCCCCCATCCTCAAGGGCATCTACGACGACCCGGCCAAGCGGCGCGGCCACTGGGCGATGGACCCGTACGAGGGCCCGGACGCCGAGGCCAGGCTGGCTGCGGTCGCCGAGGTGGCCGCGGAGGCGGGCGTGGCGCCGAACGCGCTGGTCCTCGCGTGGCTGATGCACCAGAGCGCGCCGAGCATCGTCCCGCTGATCGGGCCGCGCACCCTTCAGCAGTACGAGGCGGCGCTGCCGGCCCTGGACGTCAAGCTCACCGACGACCAGCTCGCCCGGCTCGCCGCCGCCGGCGCCTGATCACTTCGACGACCCCTCCGGCCCTGAGCGGGGCCGGAGGGGTAGGCGCTGTCATGCCAGGCCGTCGAGGCGGCTGAAGGGGCCTCGACCTGCTGCGCCGGGTCGCCGGGTCCTCCGAGCGCCGGACGCCCGGCTGTCGCACGTCGGCACCAGGCCGTGGCGGCTGCCCGCCGCCGAGCACAACCGCGACCTGGGCGCTGCGGGACGCCGCTGCTCTGCCTGCGCGGCGCGTACGGCATCGGGAAGGCGACCACGCACCTCGGCGCCTACCGCGACGGCCCGGCCACCCCTACCGGGCCGCTGAGGGCCTCAGTGTCCTCCCGTACGACCGGCCCGACGTCAGGGCCCTGCCCAGGGTTATCCCTAGCCCGCGGCTCTCAGGAGATCGGGGCGGGTCCTGGTCAGACGCGCAGGATCTTGGGGCCGGCCTCTCCGTAGCGCTGCGCCGCCGCCCTGGGCAGCTGCTTGCCGGTGACGACCCAGGTCACCTGGTCGAGCTCGCCGAACTTGGCGAAGCTGGCCACGCCGAACCTGGTGTGCTCGCACACCAGCACGCACTGGCGGGCCGCCTGCAGCGCCGCCGTCTTGGCCGCGGCCACCGTCGGATCGGGAGTGGTCAGCCCGCGTTCGATCGACACGCCGTTGGTGCCCATGACCGCGAGGTCCACGTTCAGCTCGGCGAGCATCGCCGTCGCCCACTTGTCGACGGTGCCCATGGTCGCCGGGCGCAGCCGGCCGCCGACGATGATGACGTCGTGGTCGGAGTGGCGGCCGAGCTCGGCGGCGACGGTCACCGACCGGGTCACCACCGTCATCCTGTTCAGCCGGCGCATCGGCCCGATCAGGTCCTCCGGCAGGGCTCCCTCGTCGATGAACACGGTCCCGACGTCGGCCATCATCGCGGTCGCCGCCTCGGCGATCGCCACCCGCTCCTGGGTCTTGGCCTTGTGCCGGTGCTCCAGCGGCGTCTCGTACCGGCCGATGTCGGTGGGGTAGAAGACGCCGTACGAGCGGACGATCAGCCGCTGCGCCTCCAGTGCCCGCAGGTCCCTGCGCAGGGTCGCGGGCGAGATCGCGAACATGTCGGCGATCTCGGAGACGACGGCACGGCCCTCGCTGCGGACGTAGCCGAGGATGCGCTGCTGACGGTCGAAGGCACGACCTTGAAACACGCTCGACATCTGCTGACACCCTTGCACATGTGATGGAAACGTTCGCGCAATGGTCACAGATTCGGCACCAAATGACCAGAATCGAGCACTTAACCGCCAGTAAAGTCGGCACACGTTCGTTCCCGACGCGATGGGTGGTAGCCCGTGAGCAGTGGAGTCAGCGATCTCGAATCGGGATCGGCACTCTCCGTCAGCGCCCGCCGGCCTGACGACACCGGGCAGAAGGCGTCCGGCCAGCAGGCTGCGGCACGCCGTCGCCGGCGTGGCTACCTGCTGTTCGCCGCCTTCGCGATGCCCAACCTGGTGCTGATCGCCGTCTTCGCGTACTGGCCGATCATCCAGAACATCTACCTCAGCTTCACCACCTGGGACTTCATCTCGCCGGCGGCCGAGTGGGCCGGGTTCCTCAACTACCGGGCTCTGTTCAGCAGCTGGTCATTCCCCGACGTGCTGCTCCGCACGCTGGTGTGGGTGGTCGTCGTCGTGGTCGTGACCCTGGTGCTCGGCCTGGCGCTGGCGATGTTGTTCGCGCAACGCATACGCGGCACCACCTCGGTGCAGACGCTCGCCTTCGCCCCCCACGTGCTGTCCGGGGCGGCGATCGCGACCATCTGGCTGTTCATCTTCGACCCCAACCACGGCCTGAGCCGGCTGGTGTTCGAGGCGTTCGGCGCCACCTCGCCGGCCTGGACCACCGACGGCTCGTGGGCGCTGTGGGCGCTGATCATCGTCTCCATCTGGAAGGGTCTCGGCTTCGTCGCGATCGTCTACCTGGTGGGCATCCAGCAGATCCCCTCGGAGGTGCTGGAGGCGGCGAGGATCGACGGCGCCGGCCGGTGGACGCAGTTCCGGCGCATGATCTTCCCGCTGCTCTCCCCCACCACGTTCTTCCTGGTCATCACCCAGACGATCTCGGCCTTCCAGGCGTTCGACGTGATCGCCATGATGACCAACGGCGGGCCCGCCCGCTCCACGACCACGCTGAGCTGGTTCATCTACGACGAGGCGTTCAACCGCACCAACGTCGGTGTCTCCAGCGCGGCCTCCATGATCATGTTCGTGGTGCTGATGGCGATCACCGTCCTGCAGTTCCGATTCGTCGAGCGGAGGGTTCACTACTGATGACGGTCATGCCGACCGCGGCGGCCACCGAGCCCACCCGCCACAAGTCGCCGGCCTCCCGGCGCACGCCCTGGTGGGGCGTGCTCGGCCTGGTGGCCACCGCGCTGATCTTCCTCGTCCCGATCTACCTGTTCGTCACCACGGCGTTCAAGACCAACGAGGACATCAACAGCTGGCCGATGCGGCTGATCCCGCAGTCGCTGACGCTGGAGAACTTCGTCACCGCCTGGGAGCTGGCCCCGTTCGGGCAGTTCCTGGTCAACTCGGTCGTGGTGGCCGCGGTCGGGACGGTGCTGAAGGTGGTGCTCGCGGTCTTCACCGCCTACGCCTTCGCGTTCCTGCCCTTCCCCGGCAAGCGCTGGCTGTTCGTCTTCATGCTCGGCGCGCTGATGGTGCCAGGGCACGTGACGCTGCTGGTCAACTACATCACCGTGGGCCAGCTGAACCTGCTGAACACCTACGCCGGCCTCATCCTGCCCGGTGTGGCCTCAGCGTTCGGTACGTTCCTGCTCCACCAGTTCTTCCGGTCGCTGCCGTACGAGGTGCTGGAGGCGGCCCAGATCGACGGCTCCGGGCACCTGCGGACGATCTGGTCGTTCATCGTGCCGATGTCCCGGCCGGCGATCATCACGGTCGGGCTCATCGCCCTGATCGACGAGTGGAACAACTTCGTCTGGCCGCTGATCGTCACCAACTCGGTCAACATGCGGACGCTGCCGATCGGCCTGCTCTACCTCAAGGAGAACGACGGCATCAACGACTGGGGCGCCCTGATGGCCGGGACCCTGTTCGTCGTCCTTCCGGTGACCATCGTCTTCCTGCTGGCGCAGCGCTACATCGTCGCCGGCCTGGCCGGGAGCGCGCTGCGCCGATGAGCATCACGTACTTGAGAAAGGAAGCAGCGTGACGGGACCGAGTTTCAGCCGACGCCGGCTCCTGTCCGCCGCCGCCGCGACCGCGGCCGGCCTGGCGCTGAGCGCCTGCGCCGGCCGCAAGGAGGGCGACTACGCCCAGGTGAGCGGGCAGGTGCCGGACACGTTCGCCCGCCGCGAGCGGGTGGTGTTGTGGAGCGCGTTCACCGCGCACAACGCCGAGGTCCTGCAGACGATCATCGACGGGTTCAACAACTCGCAGCAGGACATCTACTGCGAGATCCAGCTGTTCCCCGGCTACCCGGCGCTCGACTCGAAGCTGGCCGCCAGCTTCGCGGTGGCGCAGGTGCCCGACATCGTCACGCTCAGCGACGTGAACTGGAACCGCTATTACCTCGCCGAGGCCCTGGAGCCGCTGAGCGGCTACTTCGACGCGGGCTTCCGTTCCGACGCGTTCCACCCGACGTTCCTGGCCGAGGGCACGATCAGGAACGAGATCTTCTGGCTGCCCTGGGCCCGCTCGACGCCGCTCTTCTACTACAACAAGGAGATCTTCGCCGGTGCCGGCCTGCCCGACCGCGGCCCCAAGACCTTCACCGAGCTGCGCGAATGGGGACAGCAGCTCAAGGGCTACAAGCACAACGGCTCGCAGATCAGGATGCGCGCCTACAACGGCAAGGACGACTGGTACTTCCAGGGCTCGTCCTGGGCCTTCGGCGGCGCCTACTCCGACGGCATGACGCCGATGCTGGAGTCGGAGCAGACGGTCGCCGCCCTGGAGTTCGACCGGGCGTTCATCCACGACGACAAGATGGCCTACCTGTCCGGCGACGTGAACGCCGACTTCGCGGCCGGCGTGACCGCGACCATCTGCAACTCGACCGGCGCGCTGACCTCGCTGCTCAAGGCGGCCACGTTCGAGATCGGCGCGGCCTTCCTGCCCGAGCAGGACCAGCCGGGCGTGCCGACCGGCGGCAGCGGGCTGGCGATCATGCGCAACGCGACCAAGGAGCGCAAGCAGGCCACCTGGGAGCTGGTCAAGTACCTGGCCAGTACGGGTGCGCCCGAGTGGAGCCTCAACACCGGCTATCTCCCGGTGACGACCAGCTCGCTCGACTCGCCGAAGATCAAGGAGCGCAACGCCAAGTCGCCGCAGTACCAGGTGGCCCAAGACCAGCTGAGCCGGGCCCGCCAGGCGGACGTCATGCGCCGCTACGTCAACGAGACGATCTCCGAGATGCTGATCGTCCTGCAGAAGGTCTACTCCGCCAACGCCGACCCGGCCGAGACGCTGCGCGAGGCGATGCGCAACCTCGACCCCGCCGTCCAGCGGGTGATGCCGAAGTATCACCGGCTGGTGGCGCCCTGATTTCGGACCTCTCGTGCCGCCGCTCCGACGGCCGCCCCCACGGGACGTCACGGACAAAGAGAAGAATCGAGGAAGGAAGATCGTGGCATTTGCCATCGTCGGACACCGCGGCGCCATGGCCGAAGCACCCGAGAACACCATCGCGTCCTACCGGGTGGCCGAGGAGGTCGGGGTCGACGAGCTGGAGACCGATGTCCGCATCAGCGCGGACGGGCAGCTGTTCATGCTGCACGACGCGACGCTCGACCGGACCGCCGCCGGCCCCGACGGCAAGGACCTGGGGCCGGTCGCGGAGCTGACCTGGGCGCAGATCAGCGCGGTGGACGTGGGCGGGGGTGAGCGGGTGCCCACGCTGGAGCAGATGTATCAGGCGACGACCAGGTTCGTGCAGCTGGAGATCAAGGACCTGGCCGCCATCGACGGCCTGACCGACTTCTTCCCCCAGCATCCCGAGTACGCCGAGCGCACGATCCTGACCGGCTTCTCGGTCAAGGCGATGGCCACGGTGGCCGAGAGGCTGCCGGACATCCCGCGCGGCATCATCGTCTCCAAGTGGACCGACGCCGAGGCACACCCCGGCGGCTACCGTCAGCTGCTGAAGGACACCGGCTCCAGCCGGATCCACAGCGGCGGCGAGGGGCTGACCGCCGACGTCGTCAAGCGGCTGCACGACGAGGGCTTCCCAGTGCACGGCTGGCCCACCCGCACCGAGGACGATCTGCGCCACTGGGTCGAGCTCGGCGTGGACGGCACCACCGGCGACGACCCCCGCACGGTGCAGCGCTGGCTCGCCGAGGCGCTGCGTTGACCGTGCGGACGGCCGGGATGGAAGCGGTGCTGTTCGACATGGACGGCACCCTGTTCGACAGCGAGCCGCTCTGGGACGTCAGCCTCGCCGGCCTGGCCGCCAGGCTCGGCGGCGAGCTGCGGCCCGAGATCCGCCGCCAGGTGGTCGGCAGGAACCTGCGCGACACCGCGCAGCTCCTCCACGACGATCTGCACGTCACGGCGGACGCCGCGGAGTCGGCGGCGTGGCTGCTGGAACGTACCAGGCAGCTGTTCGCCCTCGGCGTGCCGTGGCGGCCTGCCGCGCAGGCCGTGGTCGAGTCCGTACGCCGGCGGGGCATCCCCACGGCGCTGGTGACGTCGAGCCACCGCGTCCTGGTGGACGAGGTGCTGGCCCAGCTCGACCCCGGCACGTTCCAGGTCGTGGTCTGCGGCGACGAGGTGAGCCGGCCGAAGCCGGACCCCGAGGCGTACCTGACGGCGGCGCGGCGGCTGGGTGTCGATCCGCGCGGCTGCGTGGCGCTGGAGGACTCGGTGCCCGGCGTCGCGTCCGCGCTGGCCGCGGGCTGCCTGGTGGTGGCCGTGCCCGAGGACGGCGCGGCGCTGGGCGACGGTCACGGGGCGGTGGTGGCCGAGCTGGAGAGCGTCACCGTCGACGGGCTGACCTCGCTGCTCGCCGCCAGGGTGGGCTGAGCACGTTCGCAGCGCCGCCCCCGGCCGGGGCGGCGCTGCAACGCTCCCGTGTGCGCGGCTCGCCGCGATCGCGGCGTTGCCCTTCTACCCGGTCAGGGACGAGGCGGTGGTGCTCGCCAGCGGCGGCCACGTGATCGCCGGCGCCTGCGTCACAGCTTGAGCAGCAGCTCGGTGAGCTCGGCCGGCATGGTGATCATGCAGTCGTGTCCCGTCGGCAGCTCCCACACCTGCGCGGAGGCCGGGACAGGCCGCCGCTCGATCCCCTCGGGCACGCCGGCCACGCAGTGGATGTGGGTCTGCGGGATGAGGCGCAGGGCCGGGTCGGCCAGCCGTACCGGCTGCACGAAGCAGCCCACCGGCTGGTCCGTCAGCATCTCCCGCAGCCACGCCACGTCGGCCGGATCGGTGACCCCGAACAGCCCCATGGGCGGCATTTCGGGCATGGGCGGCACCAGCCAGCCGGGCTCCGTTGCGGCCGCGCGGTCGATGAGCGCCTGCGTCATGGGCTGCACGTCCACCGCGCTCTCGCCGTCCTCGGGGACCATGGCGTCGAGGTAGACGAGCCGGCCGACGCGCTCGGGCACGCGGTCGGCGGCGGAGGTGACGACCAGCCCCGCGTAGCTGTGGCCCACCAGGATCACGTCGGTGAGGTCCTGCTCGGTGAGCAGGCTCACGATGTCATCGACGTGGGTGTCCAGCCCCACCTCCGGGCCGCGCAGGTGGGCCTTGTCGCCGAGGCCGGTCAGCGACGGCGCGAACACCCGGTGCCCCGCCTCGGCCAGCAGCGGGACGACCCGCTCCCAGCACTGCCCGCCGTGCCAGGCTCCGTGGACCAGTACGTACGTCGACATGCTCGATGCTCCTCGCTCAGATGCGGTGTTCGTGCAGGACACGAGGCTGCCGGGCACACGGTGACACGACCAGAGCCCCCGTCATCCTGGGGGCGGCAGGGCCAGGCACGGCCGCACCGGCACCGCGTACCGTGGGGGTCATGAACCTTCTGGGCGATTACGTACGCGCTCGCCGGGAGCTCGTCACCCCCGGCCAGGCCGGCATCCTCGCCACAGGCGTGCGGCGGGTGCGCGGGCTGCGCCGGGAGGAGGTCGCGATGCTCGCGGGCATCAGCACCGACTACTACCTGCGGCTCGAACAGGGCCGCGACCGCAACCCCTCGCCGCAGGTCCTCGAGTCGCTCGCCCGCGCGCTGCTGCTCGACGACGACGCCACGGCCTACCTGCTGCATCTCGGGGCGAAGCAGCCCGGGCGGCGACGGCGGCGCGCCCGCAAGGAGACCGTGCCGCCGGGGGTGGCCAAGCTGATCGGCACGATGCCGTTCCCCGCGTACGTGGAGGGCCGCTACCTCGACGTGCTGGCCGCCAACGCCCTGGCCACCGCCGTGTCACCGCGGCTCGTGGCGGGCCGCAACCGGCTGCGCGACATGTTCCTCGATTCCGCCGAGCAGGCCCTGCTCCCCCGCTGGGAGGACGGCGCGGCGGGCATGGTCGCCGGGTTCCGCAAGTCCGTGGGCACCGACACCGACGACCCCCGCTTCATCGAGCTGGTCGGCGAGCTGTCGCTGGCCAGCCCGCTGTTCGCCCGGCTGTGGGCCCGCCACGACGTCAACACGTGCGCGGGCACGCCGAAGAACCTCGACCACCCGCAGGTCGGCGAGCTGTGGCTGAACCGCGAGCGGCTGAGCCTCGACGGCGCGCCCGGCCAGACGCTCGTCGTCATGCACCCCGACGCCGGCACCGACAGCGCCGAGAAGCTGTCCCTCCTCGCCTCCCTCTGAGCCTCCCTCTGAGCCTCCCTCTGAGCCTCAGGCTGACGCCGGTAGCTTCACGACGCGGAACTCGACCGGGCGGCGCAGCCGGAAGCCGAGCCGTTCGTACAGGCGGATCGCGCCGGTGTTGGTGTCGGCGGCGTGCAGGAACGGCTGCTCACCGCGCTCCTTGACGCCCGCGACGATCGCGAGCACCAGCCGCCGCGCCAGCCCGTGCCCCTGGTGGGCGGGGTCGGTGCAGACGGCGCTGATCTCGGTCCAGCCGGGCGGGCGGAACCGCTCGCCGGCCATCGCCACGAGGGCGCCGCCGCGGCGGATGCCGAGGTAGGCGCCGAGCTCGACGGTGCGGGGCAGGAACGGTCCCGGCTGGGTGCGCGCGACGAGGTCGAGCATCTCCGGCACGTCCGCGGGCCCCAGGCGTACCACGCCGTCGTCGTGCGCCCCGGCGACGTGCTCGCCGGTGAGCTGGACGCCGGGGATGAGCATGGACTCGGCAACGCCGGCAGGCGGCGCCGGGGCGGGGCCGGTCATCAGCACGGTGCCGTCCGCGCCGGCCAGCGCCGCCGCGTCCGCCCAGTCGGCCGGGCCCGCGTCGGGTGGCAGCGACACGAACGGGGAGACGTCGAGCGGGTAGCGCAGCACCCTGCCGCGCTGTTCCGCGAGGTGGGCGTGCGTTCCGAGCAGCGCGGCGCGTACCGGGTCGGCCAAGGGGTCGGCCGGCGGGGAGGCGTCAAACGCGTCGCAGGGAGAGGTGGGCGCGGTCATGCAGCGACCTTATCGGGCGTCATCCGGCCACCGTCCTCCACAGGCAGCAAGTCCCTCCCCCGCTCAGCCCGGCTCAGCACGATTTCGCCACAACCGTTAAGACCTACCCGTTTGACCGAATTTCTCATTACATTCGATGCCATGCGCCACGCGACCGTGTTCCCCCTCGCCATCGCCGGAGGTGTACTGCTCACGCTGATGACCCAGGCCAACGCGGTGCTCGCCGGCTACACCGACCCCCTGTACGCGTCCTGGGCCGCCCACGCGATCGGCGCCCTCGTGGCCGCGGCCCTGGTGCCGGTCTTCGCCCGCCGCGCACCGGCCCCAGGCCCCGACGACGGCCGCGTGCCGCTCTGGTACTACCTGGGCGGCGTCCCCGGCGCGCTCGTCGTCGTGCTGTCCGCCATCGCGGTCAACAGCGAGCTCGCACTGGCCGGCACGGTCGCGCTGATGCTCACCGGCCAGATGATCTTCGGCACGGTCTCCGACCATCTGGGCCTGCTGCACACGCCACGCCGCCGCGTCACCGGCATGGACCTCGCGGTGGCCGGCTGCGTGCTCGCGGGCAGCGTCCTCATCGTGGCGGGGGCGTGATCATGATTTTCCTCGTCTCCCTGGCGCTGCTCAACGGCGTCCTCATCGCCACCAGCCGCACGGTCAACGGCCGGCTCGGCACCCACAAGGGCGCCTTCCGCGCGTCGGTGTGGAACCACGTGGTCGGCTTCGCCTTCCTCAGCGCGGTCCTGCTCGTCCTGCGCACCTGGCCCGACGTCACGGACACGCCCGTCGCCGCGTACGCGGGCGGGGTGTTCGGCGCCCTGTTCGTCGCGGTCAACAGCTACGTCTTCCCCCGGCTCGGCGCGATGACCGCCTCCGTGCTGGTGATCAGCGGGCAGGTGCTGTCGGCCGTGGTCATCGACTGCGTCCAGCAGGGCGCGCTGCCCGCGCCGATCCGGCTGGCGGGCGTGGCGCTCGTCCTCCTGGGGCTCGCCCTGCCCCGGCTCCGCCGCACCCCGGCCGCGGCACCCCCGCGCTGATCGGCTGGCTGGGGCTCGCCTCACTCCTGCTGATCGCCCTCGTCACCATCCTGGTGGTGTCGCTGACCGACTCCGACACCGAGGAGAACGGCGACTGGGCCGGCGTGGCGTGGCGTGGATGAGCCTGCTGCGTGCACGACCACAGCCAGGAGTCCCCGGCCTACGCGGGGTGCGGCTCAACCCGCCCAAAGACGCCGAGCTGGTGCTGGAGGCGCACGACAGCGTCATCGTGCCGGCGGAGAGCTGAGACCCCGGTACGCCGCGCCGGATGATCGCCGGGCAGCCGCTCGCAGAGGTCAGCCGTTCTGGATGGTGATGCGCGGGATCGGGAGGACGGGGAATGGGTTGTCGGGCAGGAGGAGCACCCGGCGCGCCTGGTCGGGCTGCCCGGCCGCGTCCAGGTGGAGGAGGGCCGCGCCGATGCCGGCCGCGCCGACCATGTAGCCGGTGCCGGCGCTCACCTCGCCGGGCCTGACCCGGCGGTAGGCCTGGTACCAGCGGTAGCCGCGCCCGTCGTGGTCGTCGGCCCTGGCCACCAGGTCGGCGGCGAGCGTACGGGCGAACTCCAGGCAGGAGGCCCGCCCCGTGACCGACCAGAGCCCGACGAACAGCTCCACCAGCCCGGCCGTGCCGCAGCACTGGCAGGCCGAGTTCCCGTAGCCGGGCGTGCGGCGCGGCGGGCCGGAGGCAGGCGTACGCGGAGGCGCCGCCCCGGGTCGAGTACGAGCTGACGCCGCTCGGGGAGACGCTGATCGAGCCGATCCACGTGCTGACGGAGTGGGCGCGCGAGCACGGCGACGCGGTCCTTGACGCCGTCTCCGCGCAGCCGGTCGCCCGCGGCGGCTGAGGTTCGGGCTTCCGGCCGGATCGCAATGATTTCTATATCCCGGAAGAAGCGACGAAGCGCTCTGGCAAGGTTTACAGTGCGTCCCGACCGAGGGGGCGCCATGGAGTTCGGAATACTTGGTCCGCTGGCGGTGTGGCGCGACGGTGCGCGGCTCGATGTGGGCACGCCCAAGTCACGGGTGCTGCTGGCGGTGCTGCTGTGCCATGCCAATCACCCGGTGTCGCAGGATCAGCTCGTCATGGCGCTGTGGGGCAACACGCCGCCTAAGAGCGCCACGAAGAACGTGCAGACGTACATCCACCGGCTCAGGCGGCGGCTGGGCGCGCCGGACCTCGTCGTCCGCCAGGACGCCGGCTACCTGCTGCCGGTGCCCGCGGACGAGCTGGACGCGACGCGGTTCGAGGAGCTGGCCGGCGCGGGGCAGGCGGCGGAGGCCGCGGGCGACCTGCCGGAGGCCGGCCGGCTGCTGCGGGAGGCGCTCGGCCTGTGGCGCGGGCCCGCGTTCGCGGGGCTGGACGTGCCGATGCTGGCGGCCGAGGCCACCCGGCTGGAGGAGGTCCGCCTGTCGGTGCTGCAGTCGCGGATCGCGGTGGACCTGCAGCTGGGCCGGCACGCTGGGCTGCTGGGCGAGCTGACCGCGCTCACCGCCGCGTACCCGCTGCAGGAGCGGTTACGAGCGCAGCTGATGCTGGCGCTGTACCGGTGCGGCCGGCGGGCCGACGCGCTCGCCGAGTACGCCCGCGCCCGCGCGATCCTGGTGGAGGAGACCGGCCTCGACCCGGCCGAGGAGCTGCAGGACCTGCATCACCGGATCCTCACCCAGGACCCCTCGCTCGACCTGGAGCCGCGCGGCACGACGCCGCCCGCCGAGCCGGCCCAGGAGCCCACCGAAGCGCCCGCCCAGGTCACGGTCCCGGCGACGCGGGCGGCTCCCACGCCGGCCGAGCTGCCGCCGGACATCGCGGACTTCACCGGCAGGGACGACGAGGTGCTGCACCTGACCGGCGTCCTCACCAGACCCCGGCCCGGCACCGTCGCCATCGCCAGCATCGCGGGCATCGGCGGCCTGGGGAAGACGACGCTGGCCGTGCACGTCGCGCACCGCATCGCCGAGCGGTTCCCCGACGGCCAGCTCTACGCCGACCTGCGCGGCGCCTCCGCGGACCCGGCCCGCCCCGAGGACGTGCTCAGCCGTCTCCTGTTCGCGCTCGGCGTCAGCACCCACGGCATCCCCCAGTCCCTGGAAGAACGGGTGGCGCTCTTCCGTAGCTGCATGGCGGGCCGCAGGATGCTCATCCTGCTCGACAACGTCGCGGGCGAGAAGCAGGTGCGGCCGCTCCTGCCGGGGGCGCCTGGCACGGCGGTGCTGCTCACCGGACGGGTCCGGCTGGTCGGCCTGGAGGGCGCGAGCCTGCTGGAGCTGGACGTGCTGCCCGCGGGCCAGGCCATCGACCTGCTCAAGCGCATCGTCGGCGACGACCGCGTCAAGGACGACATGGACGCGGCTCTGGAGATCATGCGGCTGTGCGGCCGGGTCCCGCTGGCCGTCCGCATCTCGGCGGCCAGGCTGCTCAGCAGGAGGCACTGGAGCCTGTCGCACCTCGCCGGCGTGCTCGGCGAGGAGCGCCACCGGCTCGACGAGCTGGTGGCGGGCGACCTCGACGTGCGCGCGGGGTTCGAGCTGAGCTACCGGATGCTGTCCGCCGGCGCGCAGCGGGCCTTCCGCCTGGCCGGGCTGCTCGACGCGCCCGACTTCGCCTCGTGGGCGGTGGCGGCGTTGCTCGACGTCTCGGTACGCCAGGCGGAGCGCGAGCTGGAGACCCTGGTCGACACGCATCTGCTGGCGCAGACCGGGCCCGACGAGACCGGCCGGCTCAGATACCGCTTCCACGACCTCATCAGGTTGTACGCCCGCGAACGCGCCCACCGCGAGGACCCCGAGCCCGAGCGCCAGGCCGCGCTGCAGCGGGCCCTGGGCGCGTGGCTGGCGCTGGCGGAGGTCGCGGCGGAGCGCGTGCCGGGCTCCTGCTACGCCTCCATCCACAGCGAGGCGCCCCGCTGGCGGCTGCCCGCGCGGATCTCGGGCCCGCTGGTGGCCGATCACATGGCCTGGTTCGGCGCGGAGCACGCCGCGCTGATGGCGGGGGTCGCGCAGGCGTGCGAGGCGCGGCTGACCGAGCTGGCGTGGGACCTCGCGGGCTCCACCGAGAAGTACCTCAACGCGCGCGGCCTGTACGACGGCTGGCAGCGGATGCACGACCAGGCGCTCGCGCTCTGCCGCGAGAGCGGCGACAGGCGCGGCGAGGGCGTGCTGATGCGCGGCCTGCTGGAGGTCACCACCTGGAACTCACCGCCCGGCCAGGGGCCGGCGATGATCAGGATGCGGACCGGCGCCACGCGGCTCCTCGACCTGTGGACCGAGCTGGACAACCCGATCGGGATCTCCGACGCGCTGGCCAGCCTGGCCTGGAGCATGACCGCCGACGGGAACGGCAGCGCGCAGGCGCTCGCCCTGGCCGAGCGGGCCCTGCGGACGGCCGTCGAAGCGGACTACCTCGGCGGCCAGGCGCGGGCGCTGCACGTGATGGCGATCATTCACGGCGAGGACGACCCGCAGGCGGCGCACTCCGTGCTGGAGCGGGCGACGAAGGTCGCCGAGGCCCTCGGCAACCCGCACTACAGGACGACCATCATGCAGTTCCTGGGGGCGGCGAAGGCGTTCTGCGGCGACTTCGCCGGCGGGCAGGAGCTGCTGGAGAGGTCGCGGGAGATGGCGCGGCGGGCGAACTACCGCTACCAGGAGACGTTCTCGCTGCTGTATCTGGCCAAGCTGTACGCCGCCATCGGCGACGAGCGGGCCAGGGCCACCGCGGAGCTGACGCTGGCCTACAGCGAGGAGGGCAACTACGGCCACTACGTCGCCGACTCGCTCGCCGTGCTCGGCCGGCTGGACCTATCCGAGGGGAACGTGGCCGGCGCCATCTCCACCCTCGAACGCTCGGTCGCGATGTGGCGCACGCGCGGCTGGGTGCCGTACCTGGCGCACGCGCTGAAGGACCTCGGCGACGCGCACGGCGCGGCGGGCGACCACGGCACGGCCAGAGCCGTCTGGGTGGAGGCCAGGAGCCTGTTCGAGGGGATCGCGCACGAGAAGGGCATGCGGACGCTGGACGCCCGCCTCACCCGCACCCCGGCCAAGACCGACTGACGGCCGATGCCCGCTCCGGCAGGTTCCCGCGCCCACGCCGATCAGTGGCCCGCGCCCATCTCCGCGCCCATTTCCGCGCCCACCACGGCGACGGGGCAGGGGGCGTGCTGGAGGAGGTGGCGGGCGAGGCCGTCGCGGGTGGCGGTGGCGCGACGGACGACCATGAGCGTGGCCGGTGCGTGGCCGGCGGGCGCGATCCGTACGCCGGGATGGCTCGCCGACCACTCCCGGAGGGCGCTCTGGGCGACCAGCCCGATTTGGCGCAGGTGCGCCTCCTGGCAGGCGAACTCCAGGACGGCGGCGCCCGGCTCGGGGTCGGCCACGACGACGGGCCCTGGGGCGGGCGCGAGAGGCAGCGGCCCGGGGCCGCGGACGACGATGACGGGGCAGGCGGCGTACAGGGCGGTGCGGTCGGCGACCGAGCCGACGACCGCCCGCGGCAGCGCGCCGAGCCCCCGCGAGCCGACCACGACGAGTTCGGCGTCGCGGGAGAGCTCGATCAGGCGTTCGGCGGCCGGCCCTTCGTACAGGTCGGTCTCTGCCTTGACGTCGGCGCTGGTGTGCCGGGCGCAGTCGGCGCCGTGCCACACCACGTGCTCGGCCGCCTTGCGCAGGTGGGACTTGGCCTCCTCGTCCGCCTCGCCGTACGGCCACTGCCAGGCGTGCGCGACCAGCAGCGGCAGGTGGCGCAGCTCGGCCTCGTCGAGCGCCCAGTCGAGGGCCTGCATGGAGAAGTCGGAGCCGTCGTAGCCGAGCACGATGTGTCCGCCCATCACCTGCCTCCCCGGTCACAGCAGCGGCGGGACGCCGATGAGGTCGTCGTCGTCGTAGGTCACGTCGCAGGCCACGTCCACCACGCCCTCGACCGCGCGGACGGCCTCGGTCAGCGCGATGGCCTGCGACCTGCGGCGCACCCGCCCGCCGATCCGCACCACGCCCGCGGCCACCTCGACGGTGAACGAGCCGTCGTCCGGGAGCACGGCGCGTACGTCACTCTCCAGGTCGGCGGCCGGCCGGGTGAAGACCCGCAGCACGTCGCGCTGCTGCAGGGTGCCGACGACCCGGCCGGCCTCCTGATCGACCACCGGCAGCTGCTTGATGCGCTTGGCGTGCATGAGCCGCGCCGCGTCGCGTACGGGCGTGTCCGGGGTGACGGTGATCGCCGGCGAGGTCATCAGCTCGCCCGCGGTGACCCCTGCGGCCTTGTCGTGCTCGTGCCGCTGCCTGCGCGACTCGAAGATCGACACGCCGTGCCGTACCGGATCGACCTCCTTGAGCAGCAGGTCGTCCTCCGAGACGACGCCGATCGGCCGCCGCTCCGCGTCGATCACGGTCACCGCGCCGACCGCGTACCGTCTCATGGCGGCCACGATCTCCGCGAACGTCGCGTCCGGCAGGACGGCGATGGCCACCCGGCCCATGACGTCCTTGACGGGGATCGGCATGACGTCACCTCTCCTTCAGCTCTTCCCGCCGGGAAGGACGGGTTCAAGGTGGAACATTCCGGTCACGACCTCGCCCGGCCCGTCCTCCGGCCTGGCGCGCCCGGCCACGGCCGACAGCACGTCCCTGGCCGTGACCAGCCCGATCAGCCCGTCGTCCGACAGCACGGGCACGGCGTCGCAGCAGGTGTCGAGCATCAGGGCGGCGATCCTGGAAAGCGGCGCGTCAGGGTGTACCCGGGGCAGCGGCACGCGCTGCAGCAACGACCGGACGGGACGGGTGGACTGCTCCTCCGGGCTGCCCGACCAGGAGGCGGCCAGGTGTTCTCGGGTCAGGATGCCGAGCACGTGCCGGTTCTCCACGACGGGCAGGTGATGCACGTCGGCCCTGCGCATCAGCTCCCATGCCATCAGCGGCGACTCGTCCGGCGTGACGACCACCAGGACCCTGCTCATCACCTGCGACGCGGTCAGCGACTCGATGTTCATGACCCCTCCTTCCTGCTCTCACCCTCCCCTGTCGCAGGCCCCGGCACCCGGGTAGGAAGTCCCGCGGGCGACCGCCTTCGGTCCCGTGCTCACGCCGGTGGGCGCACCACCGCCACGGTGCCGCGCGCGTGGTGCAGCACGCCTCTGCTGACCGAGCCGAGCAGCAGCGCGCCGATCGCGCCCCGGCCGTGGGAGCCGACGACCACCAGGTCGTACGGGGTGGTGGTGAGGGCGTCCACGGGGTGCGCGCACCGGATGTCCATGACGGTCGGCACCTCGGGGTGCGCCGCCTGCCACCGCTCGGTGCGGGCGCGGACCAGCTCCTGCCTGGCGGCGCGGACCTCGTCCGCGTCGTAGGAGATCTCGGGCGCGAACGCGTGGACCGGCACCTCCCACGCGTGGACCAGGTGGAGCGTGGCGCCGCGCAGGGCGGCCTGCTCGAAGGCGTACGCGATGGCCGGTTCGCAGCTCTCCGAGCCGTCGACGCCGACGGCGATCTCACCCGTACTCCCGCCCGTACGCTCGCCTGTCCGATCACCTGTCCGATCAACGGGGCCGTCACGCACCACGACCACCGGGCACGGCGCCTGCCCCGCCACCTTCATGGTCACCGACCCGAGCAGCGCCCTGGTGAAGCCGCCGAGCCCGCGGTCGCCGACGACCAGATCGTCCGCGTCCCGCGCCTGGTCCATGAGCACGGCGGCGGGCGTCCCGTCGACGACCCGCGTGGTGACGGGCACCTCGGGCTGCCGGGCGCGCGCGACCGCCTCGGCCTCCTCCAGCACCTTCGCCGCCGCGCGTCTCAGGGCCTCGTCCAGCTCGGGGACGTCGGCTCCCGCGATGACGTAGGGCGCGGGGACGGCCACCCCGGTGATGGCGTAGGGCCCGCGGTCCAGCGCGTGCACGATGCGCAGCTCGGCGCGCTTACGCACGGCATCGTCGGCGGCCCACCCGACCGCCGCGGCGGCGGGAGCGGAGCCGTCGGTGCCCACGATCACGAGACCGCTCATTCAGGTCCCCTCACCGGGGGCGTTCCCGGCAAACGCGGCTCGGGGCAAGCATGGCGCGGCCGAGCCTTTACCGTCCCGTGAGGCTCGCGGCTCCGTCCCTGGGCAGCCGGACCGCGACGCCGGCGACCGTCATGCGACCGCACCGTCCCGCCCGGCTGACGTACTGAGCCCGGCTGACGTACTGAGCCCGACTGGCGTACTGAGGAGGTGAGCACGTGAGCGGACCCATCGTGGTGGGCGTGGACGGCTCCACGCCTGCGCACACGGCCGTGGAGTGGGCGGCCGCCGACGCCCGGCGCAGGCGCCTGCCGCTGCGGCTCGTGCACGTGTGCGAGCAGAAGCGGGGCGCCGAGGGGCTCAAGTACTGCGCGGGCACGCTGGAGTCGGCCGCCGACCGGGCCCGCGCGGCGGGCGCCCTGGAGGTGGAGACCGAGCTGCTCGTGGGGAACGTGGTCGAGGCGCTGCTCGGGCAGGCGGTGACGGGTGACTGCGTGGTGCTGGGCAGCCGGGGCGTGGGCGGGTTCGCGGGGCTGGCGCTCGGCTCGGTGAGCCTCGCCGTCGCGGGGCACGCCGAGGGGCCGGTCGTCGTCGTACGGGCGGGCGCCGCCGCGCGCGAGCACGGCAGGATCGTGGTCGGCGACGACGGCTCCGCGACCGCCGACCAGGCCATGCGGTACGCCGTCGCGCAGGCCAGGGCCCAGGACGCCGGGATCCTCGCCGTGTACGCCTGGTCGCAGCCCATCCTGGCCACCTACGGCCCGCAGTTCGCCGGCCTGTTCACCGACTCCTTCGAGGAGGATCGCGCCGCCGCGCAGGAGCGGCTCGCGTCCTGGACGCGGGAGTACCCTGACGTGCGCTTCGACGGCTCGCAGGTGCATGCGCACCCGGTCGCCGCTCTCGCCGACGCCTCCGCCTCGGCCGAGCTGGTCGTGGTCGGCTCGCGGGGCCGCGGCGGCTTCACCTCCGCCGTCCTGGGCTCGGTCAGTCACGGCCTGCTCCACCACGCGGTGTGCCCTGTCGCGGTGGTACGCCCCCGGCAGGGTTGAGGCCGGTCTGCGGCGAGGGTCAAGGCTGGGCCGCGGCGCTCGGGCCGGGGACCACGGCCACCGGGCAGTGGGCTCGGTGCAGGACGCTGTGGCCCACGGAGCCGAGCCGGTTCGCGGGCAGGCCGCTGAGGCCCACCGAGCCGACCACCACGAGGTCGGCGGTGCGGGAGGCCGCGGACAGGGCCGCGATGGGGTGTTCGAAGCTCATCGACACCGACAGCTCGACGCCGGGGTGCGCCTCGCGCCATTCGGCGAGGCGGCGGGCGATGTCGTCGCCGTCGTCCACGATGAGCGGGCCGAAGCCGACGGGGTGCGGGGCGGCGGGCGGGCAGCGCAGGCCGTGCAGCGCGTGCAGGCGTCCCTGGCGGGCGACGGCCTGCTTGGCGGCGTACTCCAGGGCGCGCTCGGCCGCCGGCGACCCGTCGTACCCGACGACGACCTCGCCGGTGGGCGCGCGGGGCAGCCGCCTGACCACGACCACCGGGCACGCGGCGTGCGCGGCCAGGCCGAGCCCGACCGAGCCCAGCACCAGCCCGGCGAACCCGCCCAGCCCCCTGCTGCCCACCACGACGGTGTCGGCCGCCTCCGACTCGGTCACCAGCCGTTCCGTCACCGCCCCCGTCACCAGCGCGGTGGAGATCGGCGTGTCCGGAGCCGTGTCGCGGGCGCGGGCGGCCGCGCCGGCCAGCATGCTCTCGCAGCGGGCGGTGAGGGTGTCGGTCTCGACGGAGGCGTCCATCGGGTGCTCGGCGCACCAGGGTTCGCGTACGTGCACGATCCGCAGGTGCAGTCCCCGGCGGGCGGTGTCAGCGGCCGCCCAGCCGAGCGCCGACCACGCCGGCCGCGAGTCGTCGAACCCGGCCACGATGGATGCGGGCATCATGCGCCTCCTCCCCGAGGCGGTGCGTGCGCGGCGTCCCTGGTGGCGGCCCCGGATCGTCCGGCATCGCCGCGCACGGGCCTTGTACCTGGCCATTTCCCCGGTGGCGGGCGTCTACCCCTGACCGGCTCCGTTGCCGAGCGCGCGGCAGATGGTGGCCAGGCCGTACTCGAAGCCCTGTTCCACGTCGCCGCCGAGCCGGAAGTGCCCGCTGAGCTCCATGTTGATGAAGCCGGTGGCCCAGGCCGTCACCGTGCGTGCGGCCTCCAGGGCGTGCTGCTCGCCGGCGAGCCGCCCCGAGGCGCGCAGCACCGGTTCGGTCGTCCGGGCGAGCGCCTCGGTCGAGGCGTCGAACATGAGCCTGAACCCCTCGGGCCTGGCGTGGGCGAAGCGCCGGTAACTGCGCATCAACTCCTCCAGGGAGCCGTCGGTCGCCTCCGCCTGGGCTCTCAGGTCGTCGACGGTGGCCTCCGCGACGGCGGTCAGCAGCGCCGCGCGGTTGGCGACGTGCTTGTACAGGGACGGAGCGCGGACGCCGACCCGCTCGGCGACGTTCTGCATCGTCAGTCCCTGCCGGCCGACTTCCTCCAGCAACTCGCGTCCCGCGGCGACGATCTTGCTCAGCGAGGTCTTCTCGGGAGCCGGCACCCTTTTCCTCCTTCTTGAAAGCTATTGACGTTAGCCTTGATGGCTAACTACATTAGCCATTGAATCAGTTCCATACGGCCCCCGGAAGAGACCATGCGACTCGCACCTCATCTGCACCGCCTCGGCAACGACATCGTGGCGTGCTACCTCATCGACACCCCCGAGGGCATCACGCTGATCGACGCGGGCCTGCCAGGACACTGGCAGGACCTGCAGGACGAGCTGCGCGCCCTCGGCAAGACCGAGGCCGACGTCCGCGGGCTGATCCTCACGCACGGCGACTCCGACCACCTCGGGTTCGCCGAACGCCTGCGCAGCGCCCATGGCGTGCCGGTGTTCGTGCACGCGGGCGACGCGGCGCGCGCCCGTACGGGAGAGAAGGGCAAGGTCGCGGTGGGTCCCATGCGGATCGGCCCCACGGCCGGGTTCTTCGCCTACTCCCTGCGCAAGAACGGCCTGCGCACCCGCTACGTCAAGGAGGTCACCGAGATCGCCGACGGGGACGTCCTCGACCTGCCCGGCAGCCCGGTCATCGTGGGCATGCCGGGGCACTCGCCGGGGAGCGTGGCGGTGCACGTCCCGATCGCCGACGCGGTCTGCGTCGGCGACGCACTGACGACCCGCCACGTCCTGACCGGCCGCGTCGGCCCCCAACCGGCCCCCTTCACCGACGACCCGGCCGAGGCCCTCGCCTCGCTCGACCGCATCGCCGGCTTGCGGGCGTCGTGGGTCCTGCCCGGCCACGGCGCCCCTTGGCACGCCTCCCCCGCCGAGGTCGCCGACGCCATCAGAAAGGCCTGATGACCTGGGCGGGCGGCCCGAGGCTCGGGCCGCCCGCTGCTCAGCCGGCGATCAGGGGCGGGCCGTCCTGGGCCTCCGGCTCCGGGCGGGGAGCGGTGAGGAGCTGGGCCAGGTGGGCGGCGATCGCGGTGATCGTGGGCTGCTGCCACAGCAGGGTCGCCGGGAGGCGGCAGCCGAAGCGCCGTTCCAGACGGCGGCGGACCATGACGGTCATCACCGAGTCCAGTCCCTGCTCGACGAGCGGACGCCGGAGCGCCAGGTCGTCGGGGTCCAGCCGCATCACGGCCGCGATCTCCGCGCGGACCTCGGGCTGCACGCGCTCGCGCAGGTCCTCGGGTGACAGGCCGGTGAACGACTCGGCGGGGCCGCGCAGGTCGTCCTCCGCCGGGGCTGGGGCGTCGATCACCGGGTAGCGCAGTCCCGTGAGGTGGCCGAGCACGCGGCCGTCCACGTCGGCGATCAGCGCCCGTACGGTGTCCTCCGCCTCGGGGTCCATCGCCGCGTCGATGATCACCGTGGCCGGCGGCGTGCCGGTCAGGACCACCTCGTCGATCCGCACCACCATGCGCAGCACCGGATCTCCGGGGAACACGCAGGGCGCGACGGACATCGCCGCGTCCAGCGCCGCCGACCAGCTCCCCTGCTCCCCATGGACGGTGGCGCGGAGGGCGCCCTCGGCTCCGAGGAGGGCCCCGATCGTCCAGTCGAAGCCCGTGGACGGGACCCCGACGGAGGCCAGGCGCTGGTGGACGTGGCCAGGGTCGAGGGGGCGCAGGTCGCCGGCGTCCGGGAGGACGTCGGGCTTGACCTGGCGGGCGGCCGACACGTCGGCGGCGGCGTGCACGAGCCAGGCCGGTTCCGGCTCGCCGGGAGCCGCCGGGGTGCGGGCGGCGAGGCGGACGGCCGGGGGTTCGTGGACGACCTGGATCTCCCGGCGTTCCGCGGTCATCAGGGGATGCAGCATCTCGACGCCGGTCAGCGTGACGTCCTCGTCCGATCCCTGGGCGGCCGCTTGCCGGAACGTGTTGACCAGGACGGCGGCCGGCACGATCTCGACGCCGTTGAGCGCGTGGCTGCCCGGGTAGGGGCGGTCGGCGTCCTGGAGGCTGGTGCGCCACACGCGGACGTCGCTGCCGGCGACGCTGGTCACGGCGCCCAGCAGGGTGTGGGAGTCCGCGTCGTGGCCCGGGTGGTCGTTCGAGGTGGACGGGTCGCGCCAGTGGCGGCGGTGCTGCCAGGCGTACGGGGGCAGCGTGGTCAGGCCGCCGGACGGCTGGAGGCGCCGCCAGTCCACCTCGACGCCGTGGCAGTGGGCGGTGCCGACCGCGGCCTCGAAGGTGGGCAGCTCGGGCTGGTTGCGGCGCAGGGTGGTGCCGACGAAGACGTCCTCGTAGCCGTGCTCCGACAGCGTCTCGGTGATCGAGTGCGCGACGACGGGGTGCGGTGAGATCTCCAGGAACACGCGGTGACCGTCCTCGGCGGCGGCCGCCGTCGCTGCGACCAGCCGTACGGGGTCGCGCAGGTTGGCCGCCCAGTACGCGCTGTCCGGCACCGGCGTGGACCGGGGGTCGGGCAGCGTGGTCGTGTACATGGGGATGCGCGGCGCGCCGAACGCGAGCCCGGCGGTGGCGGCGGCCAGCTCGACGGCCAGCGGCTCCATCTGCGGGCTGTGGAAGGCGACGTCGGAGGCGACCCGCCGGACGATGATGCCCTCGGCGGGCCACTCGTCCAGCACGGCCTCGACGGCGGCCGGGTCGCCGGACAGCACGGTCGATCCGGGCGCCGACGCGATGGCCGCCACCAGGTCGGTACGCCCGGCCAGCCGCTCCGACGCCTCCTCGAACGACAGCCCGACCATGGCCATCGCTCCCTTGCCCGCGGCCTGGCGCAGCAGCCGGGAGCGGCGGCAGATGAGGCGGGCGCCGTCGGCGACGCTCATGGCGCCGGCGGTCACCGCGGCGGCGATCTCGCCGACGGAGTGCCCGATGACGGCCACGGGTTCGACGCCGTAGGCGTTCCAGAGCCGGGCGAGGCCGAGCTGCATGACGAAGATCATGGTCTGGACGCGGTCGATGGCGTCGAGGTCACCGTCGGTCAGGACCTGGCGGGGCGAGAACCCGATCTCCTCGGCGAAGATCGGCTCGACCTCGTCGACCAGGGCGGCGAACTCCGGCACGGCCGGCAGCTCACGCCCCATCCCGCGCCACTGGCACCCCTGCCCGGCGAACACCCACACGGGCCCGGGCCCGAGGTCCGGCAGCACGTCCCCGATGATGACGGTCTCGGCGGGCACGTCGTCGGCGAGCCGCCGCAGCGCGGCGACGAGGTCGTCCCGCCCGGCGGCGGTCACGACCGCACGGCGAGCCAGGTGGGTACGGCGCAGCGCCAGCGTGTGCCCAACCGACGCCGGCCCAGATCCGGGCTCGGACGACGCCGGCCCAGCCCCGCCAGACGCCGAGCCGGGCTCGGACGACGCCGGACCGGGGCCGGTCTCGATGTGGTCGGCGAGGCGGGCCGCGTACACGCGGAGGGCCTGGGTGGAGGCGGCGGACAGGGGGAAGAGGCGCTCGCCCACAGTCCCTTCCTCGGGCCGCTCTTCGACGGGAGGCGCCTGTTCCAGGAGGATGTGGGCCACCGTGCCGCCGTAGCCGAAGCTGGAGACGCCCGCCCTGCGGGGGTGGTCGCGGGTCGGCCAGGCGGTGGGCTCGGTCACCACGCGCAGGCCCGAGCTCTCCCAGGGGATGGCCGGGTTCAGGGTGGTCAGGACGGTCGGCGGGATCTCGGCGCGGTGCAGGGCGAGCACGGCCTTGATGACGCCGGCGATGCCGGCCGCGCCTTCGAGGTGGCCGATGTTCGACTTGACCGAGCCGATGAGGCACGGGTCGCCAGGGGGACGGGCGGCGCCGTAGACGGCCGACAGCGCGGCGGCCTCCAGCGGGTCGCCGAGCCGGGTGCCGGTGCCGTGCGCCTCGACGTAGTCGACGGTGGACGGCTCGACCCCGGCCTGGCGGCAGGCGCGGGCCATCACGTGCTCCTGGGCCTCGCCGCAGGGCGCCATGATGCCGTTGGTGTGGCCGTCCTGGTTGACGGCGCTGCCGATGACGAGCGCGAGGACGCGGTCGCCGTCGCGCCGCGCGTCCGACAGCCGCTTGAGCACGACGACGCCGCAGCCCTCACCGCGCCCGTAGCCGTCGGCGCCGGCGTCGAACGACTTGGAGCGCCCGTCGGGCGCGAGGGCGCCCGCGGTGCCGAGGGTGAGGGTCTGGCCCGGCGTGGCGAGCAGGTTGACGCCGCCGGCCAGGGCGACGTCGCTCTCGCCGAGCCGCAGGCTCTGCGCGGCGAGGTGGAGGGCGACCAGCGACGCCGAGCAGGCGGTGTCGATCGCCATGCTGGGGCCGCGCAGGTCGAGGGAGTAGGAGACGCGGTTGGCGACGGCGCAGGTGGCGGCGCCGATCCCGGTCCACGCCTCGATCTGGGGCAGGTCTTCGAGCAGCCTGCCGCCGTAGTCGGCGGTGCAGACGCCGACGAACACGCCGGCGTCGGTGCCGGCCAGCGTGTGCGGCGGCACGCCCGCGTGCTCCAGGGCCTCCCACGCGGTCTCCATGAGCAGGCGCTGCTGCGGGTCCATCAGCTCGGCCTCGCGCGGCGACAGGCCGAAGAACTCGGCGTCGAAGCCGTCGATGTCGCGCAGGAAGCTGCCATGACGTACGGCGGCGCGCAGCGCGGCGGCGTCCTCGGGGCTGCGCCGCTCGTACGGGCGCCACCGGCCGTCGGGCAGCGGCGCGGTGGTGTTGCGGCCGGCGCGCAGCAGGTCCCAGAACTCGTCCGGTGCGTGCACGTCGCCGGGCAGGCGGCAGCCGATGCCGATCACCGCCACGGGTTCTGGACGGTCTGCGCGGGGGCTGTCGGCCATGCGCGTCGGTTTCCCTTCGGTGTTCAGAGCCATGGAGGGGTGTCGATGATCTCGATGACGGCGCCGGAGACGGTCACGCCGGGCCCGGTGCCCAGCATGAGCAGGTGGTCGCCTGGGCCGAGCCGGCCGGTGAGGAGCAGGTGGTCGAGGGACAGGACCTGGTCGGCGGCGCCGCAGTGGCCGATGGTGCGGCCGTAGTCCCAGGTGGAGCGGGACATGGGCAGGTCGAGCAGGGCCATGCAGCGCTGCTCGACGATCTCCCGCGAGTAGTTCATGAACGCGACCCTGGTGAGGTCGGCGGCCTGGATGCCGCTCTCGGCGAGCAGTTGCTCGACGACCTCTTCGAGGGCCCGCTGGATGGAGAACAGCGCGGCGGTGGCCTCGCCGGCGGGCATGACCTGGCGGCGGAACTGGTCGTTGCGGGCGGCGAAGCTCATCTTCCTGCCGACGGTGACGCCGGGCGGGAAGAGGGGTTCGCTGCCCCGGTGCAGCTCCTCGGCCTCGGTCACGGTCGTCGTGCAGACGGAGGCCAGGCGGGCGAAGCCGGGCTCCTTGGTCAGGACGAGCGCGGCGGCGGCGTCGCCGCCGATGTAGCCGGGGCCCATGCGCCAGCGGTCCATGAGCGGAGTGCCGTAGTTGTCGGCCGCCACCAGCAGGGCAGCGGTCTGGGCGGGGTCGGCGTGCAGGTGGCCGGCCGCGAGCTGGAGGGCGATGAACATGCCGTTGCAGCCCTGCCGGATCTCGGTGGCCAGGGCGTCGCCGCCGACGAGGTGGCGTTGCAGGTAGGAGTGCGGTGGCCAGCCGTCGGGGCCCTGGTGCCAGGTGGAGGCGTACAGGAGGAGGCCGAGGTCGCCGGGCGTGCGTCCGCTGCGCTTGAGCGCGCTGCGCGCCGCGTGCAGGGCCATCTCGGGCGCCGGCGTGTCGCCGGCCACGGCCGCGCCGCCGAGCTGGTGCAGGTCGGCCTCCTCGGCCGGGTACCAGCCCTTGGCGACGGCCTTCTCGACGCTGACGACGGTGCGCGGGAGGTAGGTTCCCACGCCGCCGATGTAGGTGTCCGCGTACCGCATGCCCGCTCCCCGCTAGACGGATTCGAGTTCGGTGACCATCGCGGCGATGGTGGCGACGTCGCGGAAGTTCTCGGGGTCGAGCTTGGCGGCGGGGACGGGGACGCCGAGGTCCTTGCGGAGGTAGTTGAGCAGCCGCGCGGTGCGCAGGGAGTCGAGCAGGCCGGAGGCGAGCAGCGGGGTGGCCGCGTCGATGGTGAGGTCGTCGCCGTCCTGGACGAGGTTGTCCTGGATGAAGGCGATCAGCTTCCCGGTGAGGTTTCCGGTGGGGTTCCCAGTGAGGTTCTCGGTGGGCTCGGTGGGCTCGGTGGGCTCGGTCATGCGCGGGTTTCCTTCGTGACGGGGCGGGGGGAAAGGACGCGGAAGGCCGCCGCGGCGACGGAGGTGCCGGAGCCGAACCCGACCATGAGCAGGTGGTCGCCGGCCTTGAGCCCGCCGGTCGCGAGCAGGTGCTCGAAGGCGATGAACTGGTCGACCGCGCCGCAGTGGCCGACGCGCCGCCCGTAGTCCCAGGTCGTCTGGTCCTCCTCGATGCCCAGCCAGGACATCTGCCCGTCGAGGTCCTCGCGCCTGCCGTGCGGGAAGGCCACCCGCGTGATGTCGCCGAGCTCGATGCCGGCCTCGTCGAGGGTCTGCTCGACCTGCTGCATCATCGTCTTCTGGATGGTGAGGTGGATGCCGGTGCCCTGCTTCTGGAGCAGCTTCTGGCGGAACTCCTCGTGCCGGTCGGAGAAGCTGAGCCCGCGCCCGACGGTGGCGTCCGGGGGGAACAGCGGGTAGGCGCCGTCGTTGACGGCGTCGGCCTCGGGGATCACGGCGACGTTGACCGACAGGAGCTCGGCCATGCCGTACTCCTTGCCGAGGATCATCGCGGCGGCGGCGTCGCCGATGAGCGCGCCCGGGGTCATCCGCCAGCGGTCCACGAGCGGGGTGCCGTGGTTGTCGGCGGAGACGACCATGGCCGTCTCGCGCGCGTCGTCGGCGCACAGGTAGCCGGCCGCCAGCTCCAGCGAGCTGATCATGCCGACGCAGCCGCTCCTGATCTCGAAGGCGGGCACGTGGCCGCCGAGCAGGTGCTGCTGCAGGTAGTGCTGGGGCTGCCAGCCGTTCGGGCCCTGGTGCCAGACCGACGGGTAGAGCAGCAGGTCGAGGTCGCGGGGCGCGGACTCGTCCCAGCGGTCGTAGGCGTCGAGGGCGGCGAGCCGCGCCATCTCGGGCGCCGGCATGTCTCCTGCCACGGCCGCGCCGAGCTGCCGGTAACGCTCCGCCTCCTCCGCCGGGTACCAGCCCTCGCGGACCGCGTACTCGACGCTCACACTCTCCGGTACGTGGACGCCGAGGCTTCTGACGAACATATTCGAGGTACGCACACGTCCCCTTTACTCATCGACGATCCCGGACGACGGCCTTCGGGCACGGGAAGGCGACCGCTGCTGAATGGCGCGGGGTCCGGGGATATCAAGAGCCCGCCCCGGTGGGTGATAAACCGTGGAATGGGCCGGCGGGCCGTTTTTCACGGCAAGGATAGGGGCGGCCCGCCGGGCGAGGCAATGGCGGTGTCCAGTATTTGGTCGGCGACATATCGTGACCGGCGCCGGACGGAACGTGTTGCATTACCGGCGCTTTTCCGCGGCATTTCGCCGAATGCAATTCGGAATGCGTGCGAGCGCCGGGCCCGCCTTTCCGCGCGGGCCCGGCTCGGCGGTCTCAGCCGAGCACTCTGGTGCAGGTGACGCCGTTCATCTTGAACTGGGCGGGCGGGTTGTTCGAGCCGGTGGCGGTGGCCGAGAAGCCGAAGCTCTGGCTGGAGCCGGGGCCGATGTAGGTGTTGTGTCCCGCGTCGCGGGCGGTCACCTGGGCGCCGGTCTGGGTGACGGTGGCGTTCCATGCGGTGCTGATCGCCTGGTTGCCCGGCCAGGTCCAGGTGACGGTCCAGCCGGTGACGGGGGTGGTGCCGGTGTTCCTGATGGTCACGCTGCCGTTGAAGGCGCCGTTCCACGTGCCGGTCGCGTACGTGACCTCGCAGGAGGTGCCCAGTTGCAGGCCGCCGCGCAGGAACGTGGTGAAGTTGCCCCACGTGGCGTTGAGCGTGCCGACGCGGGCGGTCTCGCCGCAGTTGGCGGTGGTGCGGACGGTCTCGGCGCCGTACTGGGCGGGGTCCATGATCTGGTCCATCATGTGGTCGGCGGCCGGCACCGAGACGAACGTGGCGCGCCCGCACTGCGCCTTGATGCGGTTGAAAAGCAGCTCGCTCTGGCCGTGCGGCACCAGGAAGTCGGCCTGGCCGTGCAGGAACAGCAGCGGCGGGTCGTTGGCGTCGACGTACGTCATGGGGTTGGCCTGCGCGACCGTCCCCGGGCACGTCTGGATCGCGCAGCCGACCAGCAGCGACTCGGGAGAGGCCGGCGAGTTGTGGTCGAGGCCGCCGCCCGGCAGGTTCTGGGCGTTCATCTGCAGGAAGTCGGTGGGGCTGTAGAAGGCGAGCCCGGTCTGCACGGCGCTGGAGACGCCGGTGACGCCGATGTTGCCTTCGAGGGCGGCGACGCCGCCGGAGAAGACCGCCATCTCGGTCAGCCAGCCGCCCGACGAGTCGCCCGCGATCGCGAAGCGGTTGGGGTCGATCTGGTACGTGGCCGCGTTGGCGCGCAGCCACCTGATGGCCGCCTTGATGTCGTGCACCTGGGCGGGGAAGATCGCCTGGGTGCTGCTGCGGACGCTGACGCCGGCCACGGCGAAGCCGAGCGGGTTGAAGATGGCGGCGATCGCGTCGGCGCCCGCCTTGCCGTCGTCGCTGCTCCAGGCCGAGCCGGTGTGCCAGATGAGCAATGGCCTCGGCGCGGTGCCGGTGTCGGGGAGGTAGAGGTCGAGCAGGTGGCCACGGCTGCCGGCGGGCTGCGCGGGTGCGTACGCGATATCGGTGACGACCTGCGCTGCGTGCGCCGGCCGGGGTAAGGCTGCTGAGAGACCGACGGCTGCCAGCAGGGCCATCGCCATGCAGACGATCGTGGCCGTGCGGGGTCGAGCGTGCATGGTGCGGCTCCGGATGATCGGCTCACTCGATATGGGCGGCGCCGACCATATGACACCGGAGCGAGAATGGTCAAAGTTTTCCCGCTCGCCCGCCAATGCAACGATAAACCTGCATAAATCGTACTTAAGCACCAAGATCAGCACGGGAGCGTACAGCCGGTCGGATACCCGCCCCCGAGGCGTTCGACGGCTGTTTTCCTACATCCCGAAACAGTGACGTTGACATTACCAGCGGTGATCGTGCCGGAAAAAGCCCCTGGGAATGGCTGCCGTTGAATCGTGCCTGACAATTCTCACGGCGCTCGGTAAGTGATATTGTCCGGCGTCATGATCCCCCCAGTCCCAGGAGGACGAATGCGTAAGGCCCGCGCAGTTGTCAGCACCACCATCATGGCGCTCGCACTGTCGCTGACGATCGGCGCCACTCCGGCACAGGCCACCACCCAGCTCGTCGGCGTCTTCAAGAACCAGTCCGACTGCGAGCGGGTCGGCCGCCAGGGCGTCGCCCAGGGCTGGTGGCACGCCTACAAGTGCGAGTGGGAGAGCCGCTACCGCTACTACTTCCTCTACACCTGACGCACGCGACCGCCCCGGCCCGTGGGGACGGACCGGGGCGGCGGGGGCGGCATGCCGTTTCAGGGAACGGGGATGCGCAGCCGCGCGCCCTCGGCTCCCGGCGCGGTGCCGTGCGCGCCGGGCCGGTGGCGGGCCAGCAGGTCGAGGCCGAGGCGGGCGCGGCGCACCCGTTCGCGGGAGAGCGCCACGGTGGTGGGCAGCAGGTGGGTGCCCGCCGGGTAGACGTCGGGCGCGTTGCGCAGGCCGAACTTGACGTGCACCGGCGCGGCGACCTCGACGAGGGCGGGCAGTTCGTAATGGCGGACGAAGCCGCCGACGTTGTCGGGCGCCTCCACGTACACGTCGAGCGGGATGTCCACGGCGGCGCGGATCGCGGCGATCTGCGCGAGCGTCAGGTCGGTGGGCAGGTTGAGGCTGTCGGCGCCGAGGTCCTCCAGCACGCGCGCGGACTCGGGGTTGGCGGCGGGCAGCATGACCGAGACCTTGGCCTGCATGTCGGGCGGCAGGTGCCCGGCGGCCCTGAGCCTGCCGAAGATCGACAGCACGCCGAGGTCGGCGATGAGCACGCTGCGGAAGCCGTGCTCGGCGGCCCGCAGGATCTCGTCGAGCACCGCCGCGACCTGGTCCTGGCCGCGCGCGGCCGGCGCGAGGATGGAGCCGGCGGGGCTGCGGGCCATCGCGGAGGCGTCCCAGCCCGCGCAGGGCCGGGCGAAGAGACTGACCTCGACGCCCGCGGAGGCCGCCAGCGCGGCCATCTCCCCCAGCTCGGCATCGGTGAGCAGGCCGACGCCGGTGCCCTGGGAGACGCGGGTGACCGGCACGTCGAGCGTGCGCGCGGCCTCCAGCACGGCCGCCAGGCACTCGGGGCCCTCGACGCTGGGGATCTCCACGCGGTACTGCGCGCCGTCGGGGAACCGGCGTGACGAGGCGGGCAGGTCGTGCCGGTCGCCGTCCGGCAGCCCGAGCGTGGCCAGCAGCTCGGCGGGGCGCGGCAGGTTCGCGGTCATGACCGCACCGCCTCGACGTTGGCGTCGTCGGTGGTGAGCTCGACGAACGTCAGCTCCTGCCATGGGCTGCCGACGACGATGGTCTCGACTTCGGTGATCTTCACTGTGTCTCCAAGGGATGAGCAGGGGGCTGCGCGGGACGGGGTCAGCCCTGGCCGTCGGCGGTGGGCAGGGCGAGGAAGGCGCGCAGGTCCATGCGGGTCTGGACGAGGTGCTCGCGCATGGCCTCGGCGGCGGCGCGGGCGTCGCGCTCACGTACGGCGGCCAGGATGCGGGCGTGCTCGTCCATGATGTCGTCCATCGAGCGTCCCCTGGCGAGGTGACCGCGCAGGCTGCGCAGCCGGCTCTCGTGCATGGGCTCGTCCATCGCCTCGATGAGGAAACTGATCACCTGGTTGCCGCTCGCGGCGGCGAGCACGGCGTGGAAGCGCACGTCGGCCTGGTTGAACGACTCCTCGTCGGTGGCCTGCCGCATGGTGTCGTAGGCCAGCTCGAGCGAGGACAGCGCGGTGCGGGTGGCCTGCTGGGCGGCGAGCGTGGTGGCGTGCACCTCCAGCGCCAGGCGTACCTCGACGAGTTCGAGCAGGTTACGCGGGTCGCGGCGCAGGGAGGCGGCGAAGAAGCCGCTCAGCGGGGCCGCGTTGGGGTGGGCGACGGCGGGACGCCGGCCGCGGCGCACTTCGAGCAGGCCGCGGGCCTCCAGCGTGCGTACGCCCTCGCGTACGGTGAGCCGGCTGACGCCCATCGCGGTGGCCAGCTCGCCCTCCGACGGGAGGAACTGACCCGGCTGCAGGTCGCCGTCGAAGATCAGCTCCTCCAGGTGCCGCACCACGCCCGCGGTGCGCGACTCGCCGTTCAGCTCAGTGTCATCGGCCATCGTTCCCCTGCCGAGTCCGGCATGTCGGGCCCCGGCCCGTCCGGTTCCCTGCTCCTGTTCGACCTTCTCACGACTAGGACTTCCACACATATCTGATAGGTCCACACCAAGCAACCGGCTTCACGAGCCGACAGAGCACCGGTTTCACCGGGATGTCCCACGTCACAGCCGTGCCGGGAGCGGCGAGATGCGCCGAGGCTCTTGCACAGTTATCTGATGAGTGCCAAGGTAGCCGGAACCAAGGGCCCGTCCGCGATGCGTGTCTGGACGCGCACCGCCTAGGACGCGCACCGCTAGGACGCGTCCCGCCGGCTGAGCGACAGGCCGTGCTCGTCGGCGAACGCCCGGCGGCACAGCCCGTTGCAGAAGCCGTACCGGACGCCCTCGTGCACCAGGGTGACGATGCGCGGGGATGGGCTCGCACATGTCCTTACGCCACGACGCGAGGACGGTGACGCGGACGAGGTAGCGCGGCGGGTCGGCGGGGGCCCGCCGGTCGCCGAGCACCCAGGTGGCGGGCTCGTGCACCAGGACCTGGGTGATCGTGCGCTGGGCGTCATTCACCTCCTTGGCGTGGCTGCCGAGCCGCCCGTACCGCGCGGGGAGTAGCTCAGTGGCCGGCGAAGTCCCGTGCGGCGGCCCCGGAACGGATCACCCAGACCCCGTTGCCGCCGCCGATGACGTCGGAGCGGGCGCGAAGGTGCTCGACGTCCACGTCGTCCGGCCACCACGTCCCCGCCTCCGGCCATCGCACGCCCTCCACGCCAGCAGCGCACTCGCAGGTCACCTGCTGGCTGCCAGATTGACGATCACGTGCTTGTCGCCACGCCTGACCACGACGAGATCGTCGCGAGCCGGACGGGAAGCCTCAGTCGAGGAGTTCGACGTAGCCGTCGCTGCCGTGGACGCGGATGCGCCGGCCGTCGCGGATCAGGTGGGTGGCGCGGTTGACCGCCACGACGGCGGGCAGGCCGTATTCGCGGGCGATGACCGCCCCGTGCGTCATGAGGCCGCCGACCTCCGTCACCAGTCCGGCGACGGCCACGAACAGCGGGGTCCAGCTGGGGTCGGTGTAGGCGGTGACCAGGATGTCGCCCTTTTCGAGCCTCGCCTGGGCCATGTCGGTGACGACGCGGGCCCGGCCCTCGACGGTGCCGGCTGAGACGGGCATGCCGGGCAGTGCGCCGGGCGGGAGGTCGGCGCGGCGGTACTGGCCGGTGAGCGCCTCGCCGTCGGACGTCATGACGCGGGGCGGGGTGAGCGTCTGGTGGGTGCGGAACGCCTCGCGCCGCTCGCGGATGAGCGCGGCGTCCGCCTTGCCGGTGCGGACGGCGTCCCGCAGCTCGTCGAAGCGCAGGAAGTACAGGTCGGACGGCTCGCGCAGCACGCCGGCCGCGACGAGCCTGGCGGCCTCGCCGAGCAGCGCCTGCTTGTAGACGAAGTAGCGGCTGATCATGCCGAACTTGGGGTATTCGCGGTAGCCGGTGAAGGTGCGCACGCGGTCGATCATCCGCTTGGTCTCCTCGGCCTTGTGCTCACCGTCCGGCAGGGCGCGCAGGCGGGTCAGGACGTCCCGCTCCTTGCGGCGCGCCTCCTCCAGGCCGCGCTCGAAGTGCTGCTTTCCCGCTCCGGGCGGGAAGCCGGCGACGTTGCCGAGGAGGGCGGGCAGCAGCTCGGCGGGGTTCTCGCTCCAGCGGGTCCTGGTGATGTCGATCTCGCCGGCGCAGCGCATGCCGTACGTGTCGAGGTAGGCGACGATGGCGTCGCGGGCCTCGGGGCCGCCGGGCAGGCCGGCCAGCTCGTCGAGGAAGGCGGCGCCCTCGCGACGCTCGTCGGCGACGCGCCCGAGGAACGCGACGACCTCGGCGTGCGGGCGGACGACGTCGGCGACGTCGAGCAGGGCGAGCCCCATCTCGGCGGTGACGTTGTGCGGGACGGACTGGGAGAGCACGTTGGCCGCGTTCTTCTCGCCGAGCCACTCTTCGAGGTGCTCGTTGAGCCAGACGGCGGCGTTCATGCCGGCCATGATGACCTGGGTGCCGCGCGGGTCGAACAGCAGCCGCCGCAGCTCGCCGAAGTCGTCATGGATGAAGTCGAGCAGCTCAGGCCCGGTCAGGCCGGCGATCTCGCGCCGCAGGGCGGCCACCGAGTCTGCGTTGCGCCTGATGAGCTCGGTGACGATGGCCGGATCGGTCTCGACGGCGTCGCCGGGGCCGACGAGAGTGTGCGGCAGGTCGGCGCCGGGGGCGTCCTCCGACAGCGGGATGAAGCCGCGGTCGAGCACGGTCTGGACGGCGTCCAGGAACAGCGGGTCCGACTTGGCCAGCATCTCCAGGAACGGGGTGCGGGCGGCGGTCGCCAGGATGGGAGTGGCGTCGGCGAACAGCCGCCCGCCCGCCTCCTGCATCGGCCGCGGCGTGGTGAGCTGCCACACCGACAGGCCGAGCGGGCGCATGGCGTCGGTCATCATCTGCTGGTGGCCGACGGAGAGGTAGAGGTGAGGGCCCTGGTCGCCGGCGTCGGGGATGGGGAAGAGGGTGGTGATGGCCCGGCTCTGCACGATGTGGAAGCCGTCGCCGGTCAGGCACCACTCGATGTCCTGCGGATGGCCGAAGTGCGTCTCGATGCGCCGGCCGAGGCGTACGAGCTCGACCGCCTGCTCACCGGTGAGCGCCGGCGCGGTCTGGCGCTCGGGCTCGACCGGTACGTCCCGCGTGCCGCCGTCCCGCGCCGCCAGCACGGCGTGGGCCTTGGTGGCGACCTGCGCGGTCAGCACGCGGTCGTCGCGGACGGTGTAGACGTCGGCGGGAGCCTGGCCGGAGACGAGGGCGTCGGCGAGCCCCCACACGGCCTCCACCGTGGCGACCTTCCTGTTGGAGGTGACCGGGTCGGCCGTGAACAGCACGCCGGCCGCCTCGGGGGCGACCATGCGCTGCACGACCACGGCCATCTGCACCTTGCGGTGGTCGAAGCCGTTGCGGGCGCGGTAGGTCACCGCGCGCTCGGTGAACAGGGAGGCCCAGCAGCGCCGTACGTGCCGCAGGACCTCCTGGGGGCCCGAGACGTTGAGGTAGGAGTCCTGCTGGCCGGCGAAGGACGCGGTCGGCAGGTCCTCGGCGGTGGCGCTGGAGCGTACCGCGCAGGGGGTGTGCTCGCCGAGCCGGGAGAGCGCGGCGGCGATCTCGGCGGCGAGGTCCTCGGGGATCGTGACGTCCTCGACGGCCCGGCGCGCGGCGGCGCTCAGCGCGGCGATGGCCGCGCGGTCGTCGGGGTCGGCGGCGGCCAGCAGGTCGAGGTGCGGTTCGATGGCGTCTGCCACGACCCGCCGGTAGGCGTCGGTGGTGACGCAGAAGCCGTCCGGCACACGTACGCCGTCGACGCGGGTGAGCTCGGCCAGGTGGGCTCCCTTCCCGCCGGTGTGGGCGGCGTCGGTCGCGTCGGCCTGGTCGAAAGCCAGTACAAAAGGCACGTCCGTTGCTCCAGAGTGTCGTCGGGGCGATGGCAACGGGCAGTATGAACCATTTCCCGGTTTCTCATGAGGCGCGCTCATCTGCTATACAGTGAAACCGGCGGGAGGTTCCCGCCGCTTCCCCATCACTGCTGTTGAGCGCCGTACGACTCCAGCAGCGCGGCCACCCCGTCGGCCTCCGGCGCACCCGTCGCACGTAAAATCTCCAGCGCCTCCCGCCACGCCTCCACGGCGGCGGCCAGGTCCCCGGTGTCGCGGTGCACGTCGCCCAGCGCGCGCAGCGCCAGCCCCTGCCGGCGCGGCGCGGGAATCGCCTGGCAGATGCCGATGACCTCGCGCAGCGTGGCGGCGGCCTCGTTCGTACGGCCCTGCCTGCGCCACAGCTGCGCCGTGGTGAACAGCACGCGGGCCTGACCCACGTGGTCGTCGGTGTCGCGGTAGATCGCGAGGCTGCGCAGCAGCAGCCGCTCGGCACCCGCGACGTCGTCCCGTGCCAGCCTGGCCTCGGCCAGGCCCAGCGCCGCGTACGCGATGCCGCTCGGGAACCCGAGCGCGTCCAGCCCGTCGAGCGCCTGGCGGAAGCTGCCCTCGGCGGCGGCCCGATCGCCGCGGGCCAGCTCGATCTCCCCCAGCACGATCCTGGTGAACTCCCGCGAGCGCACGTCGCCGGTGTCGTCGGCGAGCCTGATCGCCCGCCGGATGAACGGCTCGGCCAGCTCCAGCCGGTTCTGGTTGAAGTGGATGCGGCCGATGCCGCGCACGACGGTGATCTCCGTGCTGCGGTCGCCGGCCTGCGCGAGACCGTCGGCCGCCGCCTCGTAGTGGGCCAGCGCGTCGGCGTTGCGGCCCTGGAGGCGGGCCAGCTCGGCCAGGGTGACCAGGGCCAGCGCGCGCCCGTACCGGTCGTCGGCCTTCTCGAACAGGGCCAGGGCCTCCTCCAGGGCGGCCGCGCAGCCGGTCAGGTCGTCCTGGGCGAAGTGCAGGCGGGCCAGGCCGTGCAGCATGGCGGCCTGGCCGCGGACGTCGCCCGACAGGCGGGCGGCGTGCAGGGCGGTCTCGTGGGTGGCGAGCCACTCGTCGCGCAGGCCGCGGGTCTCGAACAGGCTCATGGCGCTGGTGGCCCAGTCCCAGCACAGCTCGCCGAAGCCGAGGGCGGCGCACTGGCGGACGCCGGCGACGACGTTGGCCCGCTCGGCCTCGATCCAGGCGAGCGGGTCGCGTACGAGGTGGCCGGGGGTGCCCGGCCGCCAGACGATGCCGCCGCCGTGCACGACGCGGTAGTCGCCGCCGCACAGCCGGACGTGCGCGTGCCTGGTCAGGGCCAGCCAGCCGCTGAATACGCGGCGCAGCGCCGCCGCCCGCTCGTGATCGTCCTCCTCCGCCTCGGCGCGTTCGCGCGCGTACGCCCTGGTCAGGTCGTGGAAGCGGAACCGGACGGCCCCGTCTGCGCCCTGACCGGCCACTTCGAGCAGCCGCACGTCGGCGAGCTGCTCGATCAGCTGCTCGGCGGCGTCCTCGGAGACGTCGAGCAGCGCGGCCCCGGCCCAGACGGGGAAGTCCGGCGCCTCCAGCAGGCCGAGCCGGCAGAACATGCGCTGCGCCTGCGGCGGCAGGCCCTGGTAGCCGACGCCGATGCTGGCCCTGACCTCGTCGGAGCCGTGGGCGAGCTGGCTGAGCCGGCCGCGGACGTCGCTCATGCGCGAGACCAGGTGGCCGAGGCTCCAGTAGGGGCGGGCGGCGAGCTTGGCGCCCGCGATGCGCACGGCCAGCGGCAGCCCGCCGCACAGGCGTACGAGGTCGCGGGCCTCGTCGGGCGCCTGCGCGGTCTTGTCGGCGCCGATGATGTTGCCGAGCAGCTCGACCGCGTCCGCGACGGGCAGGACGCCGAGATCGACGCGCTGCGCGGCGGGCAGCGTGGCCAGCCGGTGCCTGCTGGTGATCAGGACCGCGCAGCCGCGCGTGCCCGGCATGAGCGGGCGCAGCTGGGCCTCGCCGGCCGCGTTGTCGAGCACCACGAGGTGGCGCGAGTCGGCGATCCGCTCGCGGTAGAGCTCGGCGCGCTGGTCGAGGTCGGCGGGCAGCGCCGAGCTGTCCATGCCGAGCGCGCGCAGGAACCTGGCCAGCGCCTCGGCCGGGTCGAGCGGGTGCCGCTCGCAGCCGCGCAGGTCGATGTAGAGCTGGCCGTCGGGGAACTCGCCCCGCAGCCGGTGTGCGACGTGCACGGCCAGCGTGGTCTTGCCCACGCCGCCCGGCCCCGAGATGGCGCTGACCGGCGGCGCGGAGGAGTCGTCGCGCGCCGGCAGCAGGGCGGCCGTCACCGCGGCCGTCTCGGCGTGCCGGCCGACGAAGTCGGCGTGGCCG